>JALZHR010000272.1 GCA_030860665.1 Acidobacteriota bacterium | reverse complement strand
TACTGGCCCAGTTCGCCGAGTTCCAATCTTGAGGACGACGCCGACTCGCAAGCGACGGGCGACGTGCACTACTGGGCCGTCTGGCACGCCGAGAAACCTTTCGACGAATACGAGAAGCAGTTCCCGCGCTTCATGAGCGAGTATGGCTTCCAATCGTTTCCGCAAATCGAAACCGTCAGCGCCTACACGCTCCCCGCAGAGCGCGACATCACCTCGCCCGTCATGCTCGCGCACCAGCGTCACCCGCGCGGCAACCAGTTGATTCGCGCCTATATGCTGCGCGAATATGACGAGCCGAAGGATTTCGAGTCGTTTCTTTATGTCAGCCAGGTTTTGCAGGCGGAAGGAATGAAAACGGGCGCGGAGCATCTGCGGCGCATAATGCCGCGCAATATGGGCTCGCTTTACTGGCAGGCGAACGACTGCTGGCAGGTCGCCTCGTGGTCGGCGATGGATTATTTCGGGCGCTGGAAGGCGCTGATGTATTACACGCGCAGGTTTTACGAGCCGCTTCTCGTTTCGCCACACGTCGGCGACGACCGGAAAATGAACGTTTACGTCGTGGCGGATTTTCCCGACGCCAGACAAGCGGAAATTACGATGACCCTGATGGATTTGAACGGCAAGCGATTAATGACTAAAACGATTGACGTAACGGTTGAGCCGCTTAAGGGAAAATCTTATTTCGCGCAGCCCGTCAACGACCTGCTGCAGGGCGCGGACGAGAAAAACGCGTTGTTGCTGGTCGAGCTGAAAACGGGCGGCAGAATCGTTTCGCAGAACGCATATTACTTCAAGCCGTTTAAGGAAGCGGCGTTTACCAAACCGGAAATCAAAACGCAGGTGTCGCAAACGAGAAACGGTTTCAGAGTTTCGCTTTCGACCGACCGCGCGGCGCGGGCGGTTTATCTTTCCGGCTTTACCGAAGGATTTTTCGCGGACAATTACTTCGATTTGATACCGAACCGGGAAAAGTCGGTGGAATTTCGCAGCGAAAGAAAAATGAGCGTCGAGGAATTCCGGCAAAAATTAAAAGTGCGCTCGCTGGCTGACGCTTTTTGAGAAAGATTCAGGGGCTTTATTAACTTAAAAATTTATAACGCCCGAATTGCGGCATAAAAAAGCTCAAGCGCCGGAGAAAGTGCTAGAATGAGGAGTATTACGGCGGAGCAGCCCGCGCGAAGCGAATTTCAAACTGCGTTTTAATATTTAACCGAATTTTCAGACTGCTTTTTAGTCGATTAGAGGCGTTAAGGTATCAGGCTGGTATAAATAAAATATGGTCAGGCGTATAAACCTTAAAAGCGCGAACGTGGCGCGGTCGAGCACGATTCGCGACATCAATCGGCAAATCATACTAAATCTTATCCGCGAGAAAAGCCCGATTTCGCGGGCGGAAATCGCGCGGCTGACCGAATTGCAGCGTTCGACGGTTTCACTTATCGTCGAAGAATTGAAAAGCATCGGCTTGATAGAAGAAATCGACGGCGAATCTTCGGGCGGGCGACCGCCGCAGCTATTGACGCTCAGGACGGTTCACGCCGTCGCCATCGGCGTCGATTGCGGAAAGAAAAAAACGATTGTCGCCACCAGCGATTTAGCCGGTCGCATTCTGGAGCAGGAAGAATTTCCGACCGACCGGGATTTTGAAAAAGCGATTGCCCGCATTATCGCTTCGGTCAAATATTTTATCCACAAAAACGGCGGCTCGATCGACGGCATCGGCGTCAGCGTGCCCGCACTGGTCGAGCCGACGACCGGCAGGATTCTGGCGACGCCGCATTTCAACTGGCACAAGCCGGATTTTGCGGAAAGATTGACAATCGCCACCGGATTGCCCGTCAAAATCGACAACGACGCCAACGCCGCCGCGCTCGCCGAGCTTTGGTTCGGACGCCCGGAAGTCAGCTCGGTGCGCGATTTTATACTGGTGCTGGTGCATAAGGGAATCGGAACGGGAATCGTTTTCGACGGGCAGCTTTATCGCGGCAAAGGCGGCATTGCGGGCGAGTTCGGACATATGACGATAGGCAGCGACGCGCCGGTCGCCTGCGCCGCCGGAAAAGATAATTGCTGGGAAGCTTTCGCGTCGGAAAGCGCCGCGGTCGCGCGTTACGCAAAATTGATCGGTAAACAGGACGGAGCGGGCGAAATAAGTTTTACCAGAATCGTAAATCTCGCGCTGGAAGGCGACGAAAACGCGCGAACGGCTTTGAAGCAAACGGCTTATTACATCGGCGTCGGCATCGCCAATATGTTTCAGGGCTTGTCGCCGGAAGTCGCCGTCGTGACCGGCACAATCGTCCGGGCGTGGTCGCTCGTCGTCGAAGACATTCGTCAGGGCGCAGCCGCCGCCACGTGTCAGAGTTACCCGGTGGTGAATTTTATCCCGTCGACGCTTGGCATTCACCCAACGCTGATGGGCGCGCTGAGCCTGATTCTGACCAACAAATTCGCATCGGTTTCAATCACGTAAACGATGGCGGAGATAGCGGCGCGGAAGCGGCGTGACGCAAAAATCCGGCGGCGCTTCCCGTTGATTTCAATCGGCTGCGGCAATTTGTTTTTTCAGACGGCTCGATATTTTAATTTTGTTCGGCAGGCAGACAGCCAAAAGTTTATGAACCCTATTCTTGAAATGCGTTCCATCACCAAAGAATTCCCCGGCGTTAAGGCTCTGGACGGCGTCACGTTCGACCTTTACGAAGGCGAGTTTCACGCACTGGTCGGCGAGAACGGCGCGGGGAAATCCACGCTGATGAAAATTCTGTCCGGCGTTTACCCGGCGGGAACATACGGCGGCGACATCGTCGTCGGCGGCGAAGTCAAACAATTTAAAAGCGTCCGCGAAGCCGAAAACGCCGGAATCGCCATTATTTTTCAGGAGCTTTCGCTGGTCAAGGAGCTGACCGTCGCCGAAAACATTTTTCTCGGGCGCGAGCCCTCGAAATTCGGCGTCATCGACTGGGCGGAGCTTTATCACCGCGCCGGAAAGCTGCTCAGGGAGCTGAATCTGCCGATAAATCCGCGAACGCCGGTCGGAAATTTGGGCATCGGCTCGCAGCAGCTCGTCGAAATCGCCAAAGCGTTGTCGCAAAACGCCAAAATATTGGTTCTCGACGAGCCGACGGCGGCGCTGACCGAGGCGGAGGTCGAAACACTGTTCGGCATTCTGCGCGACCTGAAGGCGCGCGGCACGGGAATGATTTACATCTCGCACAAGCTCGGCGAAGTCTTTGAGATGAGCGACCGCATCACCGTTTTAAGAGACGGGCGGACGGTCGGAACGAGCGAGACGAAGGATTTGACGATTGAAAAAGTCATCGCGCAGATGGTCGGGCGCGAGGTGGGCGACATTTTTCCGAAAACCGACCACGAATTCGGCGAGACGGTTCTGGAAATCAGGAATCTGACCGCTTACGAAGCCGAAACGAACAAGGTTCTGGTCGATGATATCTCGCTCTCTGTGCGCAAGGGCGAAGTTCTGGGAATCGCGGGGCTTATGGGCGCGGGAAGAAGCGAATTGCTGATGGCGGTTTTCGGCGCGCATCTCGGGAAAGCGACGGGCGAAGTCTACGTCGAGGGCAGGCGGGTTTCGATTTCCAACCCGTCCGACGCCATCAGAAACGGCATCGGTTTCGTGACCGAAGACCGCAAGCGATTCGGCTTGATTTTAGACCA
>JALZHR010000232.1 GCA_030860665.1 Acidobacteriota bacterium | reverse complement strand
ACCGAAAGCCGGGTTTTCGGCGTCCTGATGCTTTACGCCAGCCGCGAAAAGGCTTTCGATAAAAAATCCGTCGAACTGATTGAAGCCGTCGCCGAAAGAGTCTCGCCGCTTTTCCTGAGCTCGATTGCCTTTGAGCGCAATCTGGAAAACGCTCTGACCGACAATCTGACGAATCTGCCGAACGAGCGCGCGTTTTATCTGGTGCTGGAAAATCAAATCGCCGAGTCGCAGCGTTTTCGCGAGCAGCGACCGCTGGCGGTGCTTTCCATCGACATCCAGAATTTCGACGAGATTAACAAAAGATTCGGACACGTGCGCGGCGACCAGATTTTAAGCTACGCCGCGAAATTGATAAAAGGACAACTGCGCCAGATGGATTTCCTGTCGCGCTCGTCGGGCGACGAATTTCTCGCCGTGCTGCCGACCGCTTCCGAAGAAATCACCGAAATCATTATCGACCGCATCGGCAAAGCCTTCGCCTTAAGCCCGTTCGAGCTGACGAAAAGCGAGCGCGAGCATATCAAATTAAATTTCGGCGCGGCTTCGTTTCTCAAAGACGGCGAAACCGCGCAGGAGCTTCTGCGCGCCGCCAATCTGAAAAAACAACAATCGAAAAAGCCCGGAAAAGGCTCGGTTCTCTGGTTTCCGCGCGAATACGTCAATTAATGAAAGGCAAAAGGTAAAAGGCAAAAGGCAAAATTAAGAATTACTTTTTAGCCGAGACAATAATCGACCCGATAACTTTTTTAATTTCTGCGGATTCAGTAATCAACTCGTCAATTCCGATAGTTATCTTTTCATCTAAATCAGCAGTTGCCGGAATCAGTCGCAGCCAATAATTCGTTTCTCGCGCTTCTTTCAAGGCGATTGCATTTTGGTGAATAAAATCCGGTTTGCCCTGACCAGATTGCGCCTCTTCAAGATTCGCTCCGACGGAAGTTCCGGCATTTAATAATTGGTGTATCAGAGTTTTGCTGACATTAGAGTGTTTTTCCAGAAACTGGCAAAGCCTGATGATTCTCACGGCGAAAGCAAATGCTCGCTCCCTTATATCAAGGAATTCTTTGCCTTTTTTCTCCATTTTGCCTTTTGCCTTTTGCCTTATAGATTCTCGGTTTCCTCTTCGTTCAGCTTCGCCGTCCATTTGCTTTTCGGATAACGCGTTCTCAACACATTGCCGATTTTTGCTCGCAGCTCCTCGTTGTTGCCGCAGCCGTATTTCGTCCAGCCGTTTGCTTTGTAGGTGATATAGAGCATTTCGGGTATGCGTTTGTCCGCCGGTGCGAGCCGCTGCCATTGCAGAACCGCTTCGCCGAAAAATTTCGGCGCGTCGCCGAGCTGTTTCAGCTTTGCGCGCTCGGCTTGCGCGGCGTCGCTCTGCGCTTTGGTCAGAAACGCGGGTCGCGTCGAAAGCCGGAAGCCCACTTTCTCGCCGTCTTCGTTGTATTCGGAATCATACGGCGTGCACCACCAGTCGTCGGAATCGAACTCGCCGAACTCGTTGTCGGTTTTGCCGAGACCGCTTTCGATAATCGGCGTCAAAGCCGGATTTTTCAGAATCAGATACAGCGCGGCGCGTTTTCTTTCAAGGGGCGTCGCGGCGTTCTGATACGGAGTCCAGAGCGGTTCCAGCTCCGGCGCGAATTTGGCGACTTCGGGCGAGATTTTTCGCGCGACCGGTTCGTTATCGAGCAGAACGGCGCGCGTCCAAATCGCCAGCGCCAGCCGTTTTTGCAGATAATCGGGCAGAGCGGGCGATTTTTCGGCTTCGAGCAAAGCCGCGAGCGGAAAATGCTGGTTGAGAGCTTCCACAGCGTCTTCGTCCAGCATCTGACGCTCCTGCCACTGTTTTTCTTCCCTGAAGCGTTCTTCGACCTCGCGCTCGTATTCCTCGCGCGTCTGGTCGGTGTTATATTTCGGGTTATACCACGATTTCTGCTCGGCGATAAAATGTTCAATCGTGCCGATTGAGCCGTTGTAATCGAAGCCGAAAGGCTTTCGCTGCGCGAATTTCAAAAATTCGTCGAGCGTTTCCGCCAGCGACGTTCGCTGTTCGAGAAATTGATTGCGCGAGGAAACGGGCAAATCCGGCGACGAGTTTAAAACGTCGTCGAGCAGCCGCCGGGCTTCGGCAAATTTCTTCTGCTCGATATAAATTCTCGCCGTGTGAAATGCGATTGTCGCGTAAGCGGGCGCGTTGCGGTCTACTCTTCCGGCTTCTTCGAGCAGCCGCTTCAAATCGGTCGAGGTCGTTTCGGCTTTGGCGAGCGCGGTCATCAGCCACAAATCGGATTTGTCCTGCCGCCAGCGCGCAAGAGCGTGTTCGTAAGCCGCCGCGTCCTGAATCTGATACGTGAAAAGCCAGTCGGTCAAATCGTCCTGCCGCAGAAATTCGGGCAAAAGCGCGAGCGCGGTTTTTTCCGAGCCGTAATAGCCGCCTTCGTAAGCCCTGTAATTCTGGTAACTCGTCCTGCTGCGATAGCTTTCGCGCCGCGCTTCCTGAATCGTCTCCTTATCCTTTTCGGTCAGGCTTCTGCCGATTACGCGCTCGACCTCGGCGTAAATTTCCTCGTCGGTCTGCGACGTGAGAAATCTGAAATAGCTGTGATTGTTTCCGCTGTTGCCGGTCGCGGCGGTCGGCAGCGTAAAGCCCAGCGCTTCGCCCTGCTGCATCTGCTCGTAAGTCGGTATTTCGCC
>JALZHR010000226.1 GCA_030860665.1 Acidobacteriota bacterium | reverse complement strand
GGCGAAATGTATCGCCTGCCGGTCGTCGGCAAATACGCCGAAAATATGAGCGCGAAATAACCAGTCAGAACCGCCTGCGGTAGCAGGCGGTTGAACGTGAATCAGTCCAAAGTCCAAAGTCCCAAATCCCAGGTTAAATTAATAAACTTGAGACCTGAGACTTTGGACTTTGGACTTTGGACTTTGGACTTGAGAATCGACATTCCCGGCTTCAACGGCCCGCTACCGCAGGCGGTTCTGACTGATACTTTTCTCTCTCTGTTTCCGCTTTAACAAGTGACCGACAATCTTTTACAGGAGAATAGCCCGATGAAAAACAAGCTTAATATTTTACTCGTCTTAATTTTACTTTTAGGCGTCAGCCTGGCTTGCAATCGCTCGGAAGCCAAACCCGGCGGCACGAGGAGCAGCAGCAGCACGAACATAGAAAATCAAACCGAAACCCGCGTCACGAAAAGCGGCGACAGCGACCGTGAAACCAGACGTCTGGACAGCTACAGCCTGCGCGGTCTGGAATTTATCTACTACAAGATTCCGGCTGATTTGAGCCGCGAAGAGTTGATTGAAACGGCGCAGAAGCTGCACGAAGAAGAGCCGAAAGCGCAGTTGATTCTGGTCGACGACGATTCGCAGGTCGAAGATTACGTCAAATACGCGAAAGCCGTCAGCAGCGGCGATTACGACGCCGAGTTTCCGAAACAATGGGCGGAAGACCACATCGTCGCCAACGTCCAGAAGCTTCTGAGCGGCAAATGGATGCTCTACGAAAGCTACGGCTACAAGGAAATCGCCGAGCTGAAATAATTCAAACGATAAAAAGCGATTAAACGTCAAAAGGAAGCTCTTGCTATGAAAAAAACGATTTATCTTTTCGCATTCATTTTCACGGTTTTATCTTTCGCCGCCGCGCCGGAAAAGGCGAGCGCGCAGTATAACTACAATTACAGCAGCAACATCTGGGTCAACAGCAATATGAACCTGCTTTTCCAGAAGCGCTGGGAAACGGCGCGAATCCGCGCGGCGGGCAAAACACAGCTCGCCGACGCGATGGAAGGCAGACGAAGCGCCGGCAACGGCAATCAGACGACGACGCAGCAGCAGCAGAGCGCGCCGGCGGAAAACATTCTGCGCCGCGCGCCTTTGAGCGAAACGTCTTTTAAATCGAATCCGGCGACGATTATGCCCGCGATTCTCGGCGCGTCCGTCACGGGCGGCAAAGCGGAAGACAGCCGGACGCTCATTAAAGTTTCGCGCGAGCTGCTCAAAAATTACGACGAGATGCTCGCCACGAATCAGGAAACGCGGCTGAAAAACAACGTGGCGGGCGCGGCGGCTTTCGCGCTCGTGATGAGCCGCTCGGTTTTGCTCGACGGTCAGCGCGACCTTTCGGAAAAACAATCGGAAGCTCTTTTGCAGGACATCAATGCGCTGCTGGCTTCGAGCGACGATTTCAAAAAAATGCCCGACGCCGACCGGCAGAAAATGTATGAAACTTTCGTCATTACGGGCGGCTTGGCGGCGATGCTCTATCGCGAAGGCACGGAGAAAAACGACGCCGAGACAATCGCCAAGGGCAAGGAGCTGGCGAAAGCCGTTTTATCGCAATTCTTCAGACGCTCGCTGAACGAAATTAATTTTACTGAAGAAGGCGTGCAATTCGGATTTTAATTAAAAGGCGCGCCGCTTTTTCTCCCCGCGCGGCTCGCGCCTTTTCCGACGGACAGGAACAGGAAAAATGAAATTCGCTCGATACAGCTTTTTGATTGCCGGAATTTACGGTCTGCTCGTGCTCGCGCCGCAGTATTTTATGGAAGCGAAAAACGGGCGGGATTTTCCGCCCGCGATAACGCACCCGGAATATTATTACGGTTTTGTCGGCGTCGCGCTGGCGTGGCAAATCGTGTTTCTGATTATCTCGCGCGACCCGGCGCGTTATCACCCGGTAATGATTGCCGCGATGTTTGAGAAATTCAGTTTCGGAATCGCCGCCGTCGTTTTGTTTCTGCAAAACCGGCTGCACGCGATGATGCTCGGCGCGGGAATTCTGGACTTGATTCTCGGCGTGCTTTTCGTCGTCTCTTTTCTTAAAACGAAAGAAAATCGAGAAGCGTAAAGCACCCGCAACGATTTCGGGAAAACGGGCGAATCCAGAGTCGCCCGCTTTTCCGGCAAAGCGCCGCCGCGCGGTTTTATTCACGCTCGAAACCGGCGACGGCGAACGGCGGGCGAAGTAAAGCATTTATTTGCAGAAAACGGTTATCTCCGCAAAATATGCCTTACTTCGTCCCGCGCGATTAACGCGCCGTTTTTCTACGGCTTCCCTCTCGCGATGTCGAGCGCTCCGATTACTAGAATTATCAATCGAAACTACAACCGGGCGTCCTGAGCCTTATCCGCTGCCGTTTCGCGATGGCTGTCGATCCATCCCGCCGCTATCGGAAATATGACGACCGCCAGCGCTACCCAGGCAATGACGGTGACGCTGGGTGGCGGCGGACTTAGAATGTTGCCCGCGTAAATCAAGATTAATACCGCAACAAAAGCCCAGAATCCGATTCCGCCGATTTTGTCCTTTGCTGCAGTCGTTTTCCGGTAGATAAAAACTCCCGCCAGAAACAAAATCCCTTCAACGACTATCGTCGCGACAATCGAGTTCCACAATCCGAAACCGACAAAGTCTTCGCATCCGGGATACGGCGGCAAATCGGGTCGGTGGACGACGGCGTCCATAATCCAGTGGCTGAGAACGCCGATGCCGATAACTATAGCCCCCGTTTTATAACGGCTGAAAGCGTAATAAACAAGCGCGAAGATTACCGACCAGCCGACCGCGGTCAGAAGGCTGTGAGAATACGGGTAATAATCGAAAGCGAGCGGCGTAAACGCCGTATTGCCCGGCTCGATTCTAACTCTTTCGATTCCGGTCAGAACGAAAGGCGCCCAGATTAAATCCAGCAAAAGCGGCGCTGCGATAAGCCAGCCGAGATTAGTTTTTGGAGCGAAACGTTTGGCGGCGAAGCCGACGGCGTAATGTCCGATAAACATGGGGACACTATAAGCACGATTAGATTAAGAGTCAAACCGTATATTCTTCTCCGCGTCTATCCGGCGGCGATGTTGAAATTACCCTAATTGGAAGGCAGGGCGCGGCGGCGGAATTCGCCGAACTGCGAATTGTCGCGCACGTTGTCGAAAAACGGGCTGACGCCGATAAAGTTTATCTCGCTGCGCTTTTCGGCTTCGGCGACGCGCAGCCATTTTAAGGTTTCCGGAGCGTTGCCGAGCAGGGCGTAAATGGTCGAGATGTGATACGCCGAGTTTTTTTGCAGCTTCGCGGCGTCGGGCAGCGCAAAGGCTTCGGCAAGCGCTTTTTCGGCTTCGGCTTTTTTATTGCCCGCCGCGTAGGTTTCCGCCAGACTCAGCCGCAGGTGAAACTCGTTGCTGCCCGCGTGATAGATTCTTTCCTGTCCTAAAACGCTCATCGCCTCGTCAAACTCGCCCTGCAGCTCGTGCGCGCGGCGCAAGCCCATATAAGCGTTGATAAACCCGGCGTCGCGGCGCAGAATTTTACGATACTGCTCGGCGGCGAGCGCATACTGGCGCGCGTAGAGCAGGATGTTGCCGTGCGCGGCGACGGCGAAAAGCGATTGCGGGTCGAGCCGCTCGGCGGTCTCGATTTGGCGCAGAGCCTCGTCGGATTTCCCGCCCGCGCTCAAGACCAGAGCGAGCCAGTGGCGCGCCTGCGCGTAGCTCGGATTCAGCTCGATGGCGCGGCGCAGATGTTTTTCCGCCTCGGCGAAACGGCGCTCGCCGTAAAATTCGACCAGACCGAGCGTCGCGCTGGCGTCGGCTGACTGGTCGTCCAGACTTAAAGCTTTCTCGGCGTTTTCGCGCGCTTTGCGATAGCCGTCCGGCGGCGCGGGCGGGTAAAGATTCATCAGCGCATAGGCGTCCGCCAAGCCCGCATAAGCCTGCGCGAATTTCGGGTCGAGCGCGATTGCCTGCTCGAAATTAACCAGCGCGATTTTGAAATTTTCGGTTTTGCGCTTCGCCAGATTGTAGCGACCGGCGAGATAAAATTGATAGGCTTCCTCGTTGAGCGTCGTTTTCCGGCTCAGGATTTCGCGCTCGTTCAGGCTCAATTCCAGGCTCAGATTCTGGATAACGCGCTCGACAATCAGGTTCTGCAATTGCGAAAGCTCGTTTTCGTGGACGGAAAATTTCTCCGACCAGACCGACTCGCTTTTTTCCGTGTTTTGCAGCGCGGCGGTCACCTGCAAGCCTTCTCCGGCGCGCTCCAGCTGCGTGTACAAAACGTAATTGGCGGCTAATTCGCGCCCGATGTTGACGGCTTCTTCGGCGGACGCGGCTTTTTTGCTGCTCGCCGTCACGGGACGCACCGATAACTGCTTGATTTGACCGAGCCGCGAGGTGATGGCTTCCGCGATTCCGAGGCTTAAATGCTCGTCCGTCGGATTCAGATTCACCAGGTTAAACGGCAGAATCGCAATCGAATTAATGGCTTTCGGGCGCTTGTCAGCCGGAACTTCCGTGTCGCTGATGTCGGTTTGATAAATCTTGTAATTCGTCTCGCGGTTGCTCTGGAAAACGAGCTTTGTATCCGAAAGCCAGACGGCTTCCAAATCGTTCGCCGGGTTTATCGTCACGCGGTGGCGATTTTCGCCCGCCGTGTCCATCACCCACAAATCGTAGCGCGGGCTGAGACTTTCAAAATTGGTCGAATAAACGAAACGCTGACCGTCGGGCGAAAAGACGGGCAAAGCTTCATCCGCCTTGTCGGTGTTGCTGACGTTGGTCTGCTCCGAGCCGTCGGCGTTCATCATCCAGATGTCGAAGACGCTGCCGGTCATCGCCTTTGTATAAGCGATTTTCTTGCCGTCGGGCGACCAGTTCGGGTCGGACTCAAAGGCGGTGTTGTCGGTCAGTTGTTTCGGATTCGAGCCGTCGGCGTTCATCACCCAGATGTTCGCCTCGCGGCGGTCGGTCAGGCTGCGGTTGCTGCCGAACGCGATGCGCGAGCCGTCGGGCGAGAAAATCGGGCGCATATCCAGACCGGGAAAATTCGTTAAATTCTGCTGGTTCGAGCCGTCGGCGTCCATTATCCAGATGTCGCTTTCGACGCCGATTTGCGAATAGCTTTCGTAGACGATGCGCGAGCCGTCCGGCGACCAGTTGGCGCTGGTTTCCTCGGTCTTGTTGTTGGTGATGCGGCGCAGGTTCGAGCCGTCGAAATTCATCACGTAAATCTCGCTGTTGCCCTCGCGGTTGCTGACAAATAGAACCCTGGATTTGTCGGGCGAAAGCTTCGGATTTTTTTCGACCGCCGAGCCGGAAGTCAGCGGAACGACTTTGCCGGGAATAAAAGTCTGCACTTCGCCGGTGCTGGTCGTAATGGTATTCGGCGCGGAAAACGTCCACGTGCCGTATTTATAATACGAAAAGCCCAGAGCGCCGCCGACAATCAGCAGCAGCAGCACGACAAGCGCGGCGGCGACCGGCTGCCAGCGGAAACCGCTGCGGCGCACTTCCTTCAACGGGACGGATTCCTGCCGCAGCACCGGCGCGCCGGATGTTTCGCTCTCAGACGTTTCGCCGCTTCTGTTGAAATTTTCGCCGAATCTTTTCGTGACCGCCGTTTTGTGTATCGCGCCTTCCGGGTCGGCGTCGGCGACGGTCGGCTCGACCGCTTTCTCGAAAGTGAAATGCGAGACAATCGGCTCGACGCTTTTCAATTTCGCCAGCGTTCCGACGATTTCCTGAAACTCTTTTTCGTCGCGGAGCGAATCGAATCGCGCGTCGGTTTCAAGCCAGAACATTCGATAATCCTTATCTTTTTCGGCTTGTTTCAGGCTTCTGAGCGCGTCTTTTTTATTTCCCAGAGCGGCTTGCACGAGCGCCGCGTAGAACTGCGAAACGTAGCGGTGAACGCGCGCTTCGAGCATCTCGCGCAAAACACGCCCGGCTTCCTCGTGCTTGCCGCTGCGCGCCAGCGCGTAGCCGTAAGCGGCGAGCGTCGAAGGCGTGCGCTCGGAAAGCTCGACGGCGCGGCGGCAAAACTCGACGGCTTCGCCCGCGCGGTCAAGCTCGGGCAAAATCCAGCCGTAGCTTTGCAGAACGTGGCTGTTCGACGGCTCGAGCTGAATCGCGCGATTGTTCTGCGACAGCGATTCCTCAAACCGGCGCGCTTTAAAAAGAATCTGCGATGCGATAATCGGAATCGAAGCGGAAATCGGGTTCAGCCGCTGCGCCAGGTTGATTTCGTTCAAGGCTTCGTCGTAGCGCCCGAGAGAACTGTAGAAAAGCGCGAGCCATTCGTGCGTTTGAAAATAATTCGGGTTCAATTCCAGCGCGTGGCGAAAGAGCTTTTCGCCCTCGGCAAAATCCCAGTTGAAAGCCCATTTTGAAAACGCTAAGGACGCGTGCGCTTCAGCCAGCAGCGGGTCCAGCTCGACGGCTTTTTCCGCCGCCTGCCGCGCCGCGCCGAAACATTCCTTCGGCGGCAGCACGCCGACGATGCCGAGCCACGTGTGATAATCGGCGACGCCCGAATAAGCGCGCGCGTAATTCGGGTCGAGCGCGATAGCCTCGTAGAAATAAACGATTGATTTGGCGAGCGATTCCTCGGTGAATTTGTGCCAGCAGTAGCGCCCGCGCAGATATTTTTCGTGCGCGGCTTCGTCCTTCGTGCCGACAAAGGCGATTTGTTCCAGCTCTTCGGTCGAAATCTGCGGAATCAGCGCCGCGGCGACCTTCGTCGAAAGCGAGTCCTGCAAAGCGAGAACGTCCGCCACGTTTTCGTCAAACTGTTCAGCCCAGATTGAAGCGCCGTCCCGGATGCTGATTAGCTGAACCGTGACGCGGATTTTGTCGCGGACTTTCAGGATACGACCGTCCAGAACGTATGCGACGCCGAGACGCTTGCCGATGGTCAGCGAATCTTCCTCGGCGTTGGCGTATTGCAGAACCGTGCCCGTCGGGCGCACGGAAAAGCGGCGCATATTGCCGAGCCGCGTAATCAGAGCGTCCGCCAGCCCGATGCCCAGGAATTCGTCGCCCGTGTCGTGCGCGCCGCTGTTGGCGATGATGTTCAGCAGCTTGAACGGGAGCACGGCGAGCGTTTTCTGTTTCGTTCCGCCCGTGTCGGTGCTCTGCTGGTCGCTCGGCTGGTGCGACGGCGGAAAAGCCGGTTTCGCCTTTATCGGCTGACCTTTCAGAAAACGCTTGATGTCTTCGGAAAGCTGCTCGACCGACGAATAGCGGCGATGCGGCTCTTTGTGCAGCGATTGCAGAAGCAGAGCGTCCAATCCGCTTTCCAGCTCGATTTTTAAAGTTTCCAGCGTCGTCCGCCGGTTGCGGAAAATGGTTTCGACCGTGACCGGCTCGAGCGAAAATTTGTTGGAGTTGACGAGCTGGTCGCCGCTTCCGACAATCGCGCTCGGCGTGGCGGGCGGCTTGTCGCAGATGACTTTGGCGATTTCGAGCGGCGAGCGGTTTTCCAGCAGATACGGGCGATGCCCGGTCACGATTTCGTAAAGCAGAACGCCGAGGCTGTATTGGTCGGTCGCCGAGGTGACGAAATTTCCGCCGACCTGTTCGGGGCTGGCGTATTCCGGCGTCATCATCCGCATCGCGGTCGCGGTCGGCTCCTGCGTTTCGTGAATCAAATCGGGATTCAGCAGCTTGGCGATGCCGAAATCGAGCAGCTTCGGCACGCCGTCCTCGGTGACGAGAATGTTCGACGGCTTGATGTCGCGGTGAATAATCAGGTTCTGGTGCGCGTAATAAACCGCCGCGCAGACCTGTTGAAACAGTTGCAGACGCTCGCGCACGGTCAGGCGATTGCTGTCGCAATACTGCGTAATCGGCAAGCCTTCGATATATTCCATCACGAAATAAGGCAAGCCGTCGTCGGTCGTGCCGCCGTCCAAAAGGCGCGCGATGTTCGGATGATTCAAGGCGGCTAAAATCTGCCGCTCGTTGCGGAAGCGGCGCAGAACCTGGTCGCTGTCCATTCCGCGCTTGATTAATTTGATGGCGACGTTTTGCTGAAACTCGCGGTCGTCGCGGACGGCGAGATAGACCGCGCCCATTCCGCCGCGCCCGATTTCCTTCGTGATGCGGTAAACGCCGATTTTTTTGCCGATATACGCGTCCGCGCCGTCGCCGTTTCCGCTTGTGCCGTCACCGTTCCCGTTTCCGTTTTTTTCCTTGACGACGTTTTCCAGATACGAGACATACGGCGAGGATTCGATAAAGTCTTCGG
>JALZHR010000215.1 GCA_030860665.1 Acidobacteriota bacterium | reverse complement strand
AAAGGCGCGCGAGCGGTCTACGTGCTGACCGTCGCGCGTGCATTCAGAAGAAGTGAGCAGTAAGCGGTGAGCAGTAAGATTTAAAGTTCAGTCTTGAACTTACAAATCCAAACTGCTCACCGCTCACCGCTCACTGCTCACTTCTTCGAAATGCGCGCGCGACGGTTAGAACGTAGACCGCTCGCGCGCCTTTGTTTTTCAGCATTTCGGCGCAGTTTGAAGCGGTCGCGCCGGAAGTGAAAACGTCGTCAATCAACAGGATATTTTCGTTTTCGACGAGCTTCGGGCGCGTCACTTCAAAAGCGTTCCGGACGCTTTTGAGGCGGGCTTTTCTGTCCATTCCGGCACGGTGCTGCGGCGTGTGGATTTTCCGAATCAGGCTGTTTTCATCGAGCGGCAGATTTGCGCGCGCGGCTAAAACTTTCGCTAAAAGCGAAGCCTGATTAAATCCGCGCTCGCTCTGTCGGTGTTTGGAAAGCGGAACGGGAATGATTCGAGTTATATCGTGTTGAAACGGGAATTGAAGAAAAGCTTTAAAGAAAAGATTTTGCAGTTTTAGGGGAACGAACGGGGTTTTCTTGAGGTTGAGAACGGTCGCTAAAAGCGCGTGTTCGTAAAGCCCGACGGCGCGCGCCGAATCGAAATAGTCGTCGGTGCAGCGGCGGCAGAAGGTTTTAAGATTTTCGTCGCTGCCGCTGCTGCTGCCACTGCTGCTGCTGTTTGACTCAAGAAACGCGCCGCATTTTTCGCAAAGAATTTCTTTGCTGGTGCGCGCAAAGATTCGCGTTTTTTGCCAGCACGCGCGGCAGGCTACGCCGTCGGCACGCGATTCGACGCTTTTTTCGCAGAGGCGACAAGTTTGCGGGTAGATTAAAGTTAGGCAGGCGTCGTAGATGGCGGAAAGCGGAAAACCGAAAAGGGGAGAGTTTTTGATGTCGTTCGGTTCTCCGTCGTTCTTCATTGCTCGCTTACAAGCTGTCCGCGTCAATTAATCCTTTTTCAACCAATTCCTGACAGCTCAGGCAATAACGCGCCCACGGAATCGCCGCCAGACGCTTCGCCTGAATTTCCTTGTTGCAGTTCTGGCACGTGCCGTATTCTTCGTCTTCGATGCGCTGCAAAGCTTCGTCAATCAGCATCAGCTGGCGCGTTTCGTTTTCGGAAACAGCCAGAATCACGTTTTTCGAATAATTCTGCACCGCTAAATCAACCGGGTCGGGCGTTTCGGTATCGTCCACCGAAAGGTCGTTGCCGGAGAGCTTGGCGAATAAAACATCGCGCTCGGCGATGAGTTGTTGTTTAATGTCGTTCAGTTCGTTCATTTCTGATATGGAAACCCTTTGATTATGGTATAGGCGCGATACAATTGTTCTATCAACACGACCCGCGCCATTTCGTGCGTCAAAGTCAGAACGGATAAGGATAAACTAAAATCGGCTCTTTCGACAACCCCCGAAGCGACTCCTTCCGCGCCGCCGATGACAAATGCGATTTCCTTAAGTCCTCGATTCTGCCATTTCCCGATAGTTTCCGCGAGTTCGTGAGAACTGACCGAGCGTCCTTTCACGTCCAACAGGACGACGAATGCACTATGATTCAGGTTTTCCAGTATTCGTTTGCCTTCAATTTCCTTGCTGTTTTCATCCTTTAATTCAACGATTTCAAACTTTACGAAATGCGAAAGGCGCGCGCAGTATTCTTCCTGCAGGGCGCGCCAGTTTTTATTCTTTGTTTTGCCAATCCAGACGAAGCGAAATTTCATTTCAATTCTATCTTCTACTTCCTATGAGTTTTTGAGTAGATGCCCTTTCGCTTTACATTATGCTGAATTTTTGATGAAGGATAATATTTCCGTAAATGTTCGGTAATGTAAGTTTCGTATTCTTTCCAACTCATAATTATTTAAACAAAGAAGCAAAATTTCATTCGGTTTCCCGCTCTCTCTCGATATAACTGACCAGAACCTCGTCGATGCGCCTGCCGTCCATATCGACGATTTCAAAACGAAGATTGCCGAACTCGACCACCTCGGCGGTTTTCGGAATATGACCGAACTGCGCCAGCAGAAATCCGGCTAAAGTTTGATAGCCGACCGCCTCGTCGGATAATTTGACGGCGAAATGCTGCTCGAATTCGTCAATCAGCAGCGCGGCGTCGACCAGCCACGAGCCGTCTTCGCGCTGGACAATCGGAGCATTTTCCGCATCCGCCTGCGCCGGTTCGCCCGTAATCGCTTCGAGAAAATCATT
Source organism: Acidobacteriota bacterium (assembly GCA_030860665.1). Lineage (GTDB taxonomy): Bacteria > Acidobacteriota > Blastocatellia > Pyrinomonadales > Pyrinomonadaceae > JALZHR01. The sequence goes on along the minus strand of JALZHR010000215.1, from coordinate 11,850 downwards.
GGTCGTCACCAAGCCTTCGAGCGCGCCGTATTCGTCAATCACCAGCGCCAGATGCATATTCCGCGATTTGAAAAGCTCCAGAACCTGAAACGCCGAGCTGGTTTCCGGCACATACAACGGCTCTTTCAGAAAAGATTCGAGCGAAGCCGCCGGGTCGTTCAGCTTTCCGGTCAGGTAATCTTTCGCCTTGACGACGCCGACGATATTATCGACGCTGCCGCGCGCGACCGGAAAACGCGAAAAACGCGCCGCGGCGATTTCCTGCAAAATCTCCTGTTCCGGCGCGTCGAGGTCGAGCCAGAAAATATCCGGTCGCGGCGTCATCAGGGCGCTGACGCGGCGGTCGGCGAGACGAAAAACGCGCCCGACCAAATCCTGTTCGGTTTCCTCGAAAACTCCGGCTTGCGTGCCCTGCTCGACGAGGATTTTGATTTCTTCTTCGGTGACGGGCGGGTCGAGCGAAGGGCGCAGGCGCAGCAGCTTAAAGACGAAACTGGTCGAATAACTGAGAAAAGAGACGAGCGGCGAGGCGAGCCACGAAAGGAAATTCATCGGTTGCGCGACCAGCGCGGCGATGCGCTCGGCGTTGCTCAAAGCCAGTCCTTTCGGTACTAATTCGCCGATAATCAGCGACAGGTAAGTGATGGCGACGACGACGATCGTCAGCCCGAGGGCTTCGCCGTATGGCGCAAGCGCCGGAATTTCGTTAAAGATTAAAGCCAGCTGCTCGCTAATCGTCGCGCCGCCGAAAGCGCCCGCCAGAATGCCGATAAGCGTAATGCCGATTTGCATCGTCGAGAAAAATCGGTCGGGATTGTTTGCCAGCTTCAGCGCCGTTCGCGCCGCTTTGTCGCCGCCGTCGGCAAGCTGCTGAAGCCTGATTTTGCGGGCGGAAACAATCGCCATCTCGGACATCGCAAAAACGCCGTTGGCGAAAATCAGCAGTAAAACAAGAATCACTTCAAAGGCAATCACACTCATATCGCGGTAAACAGAAGTTTAGCGCAATTCAAATGCGTCCGCCAGAAAGCTCTTACCGCGAAGACGCGGAAAAACATACGGGGATAAGATAAGTGGATAAGGAAAAAGTGTTTAGGTGATTATTCTTCGTAAATCACCTAAACACTTTTTCACCTAATCACTTCCCATCATCCCGTCTATCAAGCCGCAAAGCCTGCCTATCCCTGCCAGCTCTCTTTTTACTCTCCGCGTCCTTGCGTCTCTGCGGTTTAATTTTTCATCTTAAAAACGAAACCGATAACCGACTTTCAAACTGCGCCCCGGTCCGTCGATTCCCCAGCCGGGCAGGCGATGGCTTTTGTCGGCGATGTTTTCAAAATCGACGGTCACTTCGTGGCTTTCGCCAAAGCGATAACCGCCGCGCAGGTTGAACAAAGCATAACCGGGAATCGAAGTGAAAAGCGGCACTGCCGTGTCGTTATTGGCTATAAAGACGCCGTTAATCGTCGCGCCGAGCGGCAGCAGGCGATTCTGGACTTGCGCCAGAGTTTCGCCGGTCGCCAGCAAAACGCCGCCGGCAGAGCCGCATTGACCGCTCGTGCCGGGCGTAGTCAAACCGCGCACGCACGCGCCGCGACGGAAAAAGTTTTGAATCTGGGCGCGCGAGCGAGCCGCTCCGGTGCGCCGGTCGGATAAATCGAGCGTTGAAAGACGGTTCTGCCTGCCCGCAAAATTCGCGTAACCTTCAATCCAGAACGATTCGCCCGCCGGTTGATAACGCAGGCGCAGAAATCCGAGCGCGGGCGGAACGCCGCCTCCGCCCAGATTCGGCGGTAATCCGGTCGCCAAATCTTCGGCGAAAGCGTAAGAGGAATTTCCGCCGATCAGCCAGTCGTCCGAAAAGCGATAATCTGCTGCAATCTCAGCGCCGCGCAGGCGCGTATCGCTGAAATTCGCCTGCACTAAAACGGGCAGAGTCGAAAGCGACACGAAAACCGCGCCGTTGGCGTTCTGCCCGGTAATCGTCTGGCTGCCGAGCTGAAGTCCGACCGCTCCGGGCGGCAAAATCAAGGTCTGGCGCACAATCGTGTCGGCGTAATCAATCTGAAAGCCCGTCAGGCTCGCTTCAAAACGTTTGCTGCGATAGCGCAAACTCGCTTCGTAATTGTTGCTGATTTCGGATTTGAGCGGAGAAACCGGAATGCCGGTCGAAACGGCGTTTGCGTCGGCAGTCGAGCCGACGGTCGCGTTCAGATTGGCGACGGAACTCGTAGAAACCTGAAATCCGACGCCGACCAGCCCGAGCGAGCCGAGACTCGTGATGTTCGGCGCGCGAAAGCCGCGCGAGAAATTAAACGCCGCGTTCAGCCCGTCCGTGATGGTCAGGACCGCGCCGATGCGACCCGAAAAATCTTTGAATCTGGCTGAATCGTCGGGAAAAAGAGGCTGACCGTTCACGATAGGCGCGTCCGCCGCCCGCGATTTGTAAACGCCGACGTTGTAGCGCAGCGCGCCGCTCACGCGCAGGCGATTGCGGACAGCCTCAAAGGCGTCCTGCACGTAAACGCCGAACAAATCATATTGCGCGCCGTTCGGAACGCGCGGGCGCGCGGGCGTGGCGACGCCGGACGCCGGGTCGGTATTGAAAGAAGGCGCGTTCACCGTGTCGCGATAAAAATCGCCGCCGACGAGAAAATTATTTCGGGCAAATTGTTTGTCGAGAAAGAAGCTCGCGCCCCACGTCGTCGTGCGTTCCCTGTCGTTCGTAATCGCGCCGAGCGGATTGCCTTGCCCGCCCTGATTGACACGCTCCTCGCGCTGGCTGTTGTAGGAAACGGTCGCCGAGAAGCTGTCGAAAAATCCGATGCGCTGTTTGTAATAACGCAGGTAGCCGAAATCGAGCATCAGGTTTCGCAAATCGGCGATTAAATTTCCGTCGCCGCCCAGAAGCTGGTCGTAGCGTTTGCCGCCGTCCTGCTGCGAGCGCTGATAGCGAAAGCTGATTTGCCGGTCGTTGGTCGGCGCGTAATTAAATTGAAGCGTGCCGCCGTATTGCGTGAAAGCCGTATCGGGCAGGCGCTCGCTGCCCGTAATGTCGGAAGGCAAGCCTAAAAAACGCGTGATTGCCGAATGGCTGTCGATTCCGCCGCCCGGGCGCAGAGGATTGATGCGCCGCGCGCTGATGTTTCCCAAAACCCCGAATCTTTTCGCCCCGTAGCTGACCAGCGCGTTGCCGCCGAACGAGCGGTCGGCGCTGTTGAAAAAAGTGTTGTATTCGCCGCTCCATTCGGGCGAGTCCATTCCGTAAACGGGTTGGCGCGAAACCAGCTGAACGTTGCCGCCGAGTCCGTCAGAGCCGAATTGCCCGGTGTTCGGGCTGCGCTGAATCTCGACCGTTTTGAGCGCGGTCGGCTCGTTCAGATTAAAAAAAGTATTGATGCCGCCGCGCTGCGTCGAATTCGTATAGCGCACGCCGTCGACGTAAACGCCGACCTCCGTCAGACCGCGCACCATAACCGCGCCGATGGTCGGGCTGGTGCGCTGCAGCGAAACGCCCGCTTCTTCATCAGCCACCTGCGCCAGAACGCCGGTCGCGCGCTGCATAATCGCATCTTCGGAAATGACGTTGATTTGCTGCGGAATATTGTTTTTGTGTTCGGCAGTGTTCGTTTCGCCCGTGACGGTGACCTGCTCGCTCAACTGATTCACTTCCAGAACCAAATCGACGGTCGTTGCTGCTGAAGTTGCGCTTGAGTTAATTTGGACGGCGGCGCGGCGCGGGCTGAAGCCGGTGTGAACGGCTTGGATGACGTAAGAACCGGCGGGAATGTTTTCAAAGCGGTAATTTCCCGCCGCGTCCGTCACGGCTGAGCGCAAAACGAGCTGCTGAGCATTCAGCAGCGAAATGTCAGCGCCCGGAACAGCCGCGCCGGACGCATCCCGAACCGTGCCGGAAACGCTGCCGGCAGTCTCCTGCGCGTAAGAGTCGGCGGAAAACAAAATGAGAACGAGCAACAAAAGGAAAACTGCTTTTTTCATAAACTCGATTTCGCAAAAACGAAACCCGACGACGACAAACAGGCTGACTGCCGCCGTTAAATTTCATATTTTATCCTGAGCGTTAAATATAAACGCACGTTCTGCGGGCGGAAAAATCGTGGGTTTTGACGACTTCCGCAATCGCGGCGGCGATTTTTCCGCCGCCTTTGCCGGAAGGCTCGATTGAGTTGGCGTAATCGTCCTTTTCATTACAAATCAGGCGTAAATCCAGAACGGGAACGCCCGCCAGGATTGCCTGTCGAATAATAACGTCGTTAAAAACCGTCAGGGCGGTCGTCGCTATTTTCTGAATCAGGGCTTCGGGAAAATTCGGATAATAAACGGTCGAAACGGCGGTCGGCAAGCCTCTCCGCAAAACATTTTCGAGCATTCGGCGGTATTGAGATTCAAAATCGGCGACGCGGTTTGCCAGAACATTTAACACTTCCGCCGCCGAATCGGCTTTCAACTGCAAAACGTCGGCGTTCATCAGTGCGTTATTGCCGCCGACGCTCACGACCAGATGCGTCGCGTCGGCGGGAATTCTCGACAACTGCGCGCCGACGTTTTCGACCACAGCGCCGTCGACGGCATTGAGCGTCGCCCGCCAGTCCGGCGGAATTATCCGGCGCAGATGCGCTATCACGTCAGGCTCCGCGCCGACGTAAGCCTTGTTGTCGAAGATTGAATCGCCCAGTAAAACAATGTGAGACATAATATTTATTGCCGCAACTTCAGATTGTTAAAGACTGAAGGATTATTCGCAAAATTTACTTCGGAACGGATGTGGAACGAGATAATAACCGGCGGTTTCTGGTCTTCATCTTTATTTATCTATTTCGTCCGAACGATTTTCCTCGCGCCGCAAACGTCTGAAACGCCGTTGTTTAATCGTTTGGAATCTCGACCTTTCGAGCGTCGCGCCAGAGGCGTTCCAAATCGTAAAACTCACGCGATTTCTGGTCGAAGACGTGCGCGATAAAATCGCCGTAATCCAGCAGAATCCATTCAGCCGTGTTGTAGCCTTCGATGCGTATCGGGCGCGAATCCAGTTGTTTTTTGAGCTGCTCCTGAATTTCGTCGGCAATCGCCTGCACCTGTCTTTGATTGGTGCCGCCCGTGATGACGAAAAATTCCGTAAAGCTGGCGATTTCGCGTAAATCGAGCACGACCGTATTGACGGCTTTCTTGTCGTTCGCGCAGGCGATTGCCAGCCGGATATTTTCGTCCAGCTCCGAAAAAGGCGTGCGCGCCTCGGTCACCGTAATGGTCGCGGTTTCGTGTTGCAGAGTTTTTTCTTTCAGCGTATTTTCCATTTCTTCTTTAGATTATTTCAAATATAGCCCGTATTTTTCAACGTACTTTATGACTTCCGGCGGCAGAAACTCGTGCCGGTCGGCTGCCGCGTCGCGAATTTTCCGGCGAATCTCCGTCGCCGAGATGTCAATCTGAACCGCATCGGTTATGAAAATCCGGTCTTCGGTCTTTGGAATTCGGTCTTCGGTTTTCTGCTTTGCGTCTTCGCCGCTTTGCGTCTTTGCGTTGAAATTTCCTCGCAAATCGACGATTCTTTCCCGAATCGCATCGGTCACGTGCGAAAAGCCGATTTCGTAATCCGGGCGCGTGACGACGATGACGCTCGTCATCGTCAGAACCTTTTCCCATTCGCGCCACGTCGTTATATCTTGCCACGAATCGGCGCCCATTACGAAGAAAATTCGCGTATTCTCAGGCAATTCATTTTTCAGGCGCGTTAAAGTCTCGACCGTAAAAGGGCGTTCGGGCGCTTCGATTTCCATCCTGGAAACACCGATTCGCCAATCGTCGTTCGTCGCCAGGCAAAGCATCGCGTAACGATGAAAGGCGGAAGTCGGCTTTTTGTCTTTTTTATGCGGCGCGTGAAAGGCGGGAATAAAAACGAACTCATCAAGCCCGAAAATTTCCGTCAGCCTGCGCGCAATCGTCAGATGCCCGCCGTGAACCGGGTCGAACGAGCCGCCGTAAAATGCAATTCGCTTCATCTTTCTTCCGGATTTCGGAAAAACTCCTCTTCGTTTTTATTCCACTCAGAGTATTTTATAGAAAAGCCGACAAGTGAGAAAACAATCAGACGAAACAAAATTTTGGAAAATGACCTATCCGATGCGTGCGGATAATTCGACGCGTCGTTAAAGAAAAACTCAAAACTATAATCAATCAGAGTGGATAAAAATGTTCCTCCCAATCCGTAAAGAAAAAAACCGCTTAAAATAAAGCGAAATTGTTCCTTTTGACGTATTTTCTTCCACTTGTCCCTTCGTTCGGCGTTCATTTTTCGTCTTTTTGTCCGGCATTCATTTTTCCAGAAGCTGCCGGAAATGGTCACAGACTTCAAGCAGAACTTCTTCGGAACAATCCGGGTCGGAGACGAAAAACCAATAATCGCCGAGCTGGTTGTTGACGGAAAACCGGTGCCCGCGATAATCGAATTCGAGCCACATTTCCAGCACGCCGTCGGTCACGAACTCCGTAATTTCCGCGCCTTCCAATTGCTCGGCGTGCTCGGCAAATTCGTCGAAAAATACGACTTCCGGCATATCGGCGAAATGACGCGAGCCGTCATTCATAGTAACTCTAAACAAATCCTTCGACATCGGTTCCGGTTAAATCAATTTCCGTTTCCCTGATTTCCGCCAGCTGTTGCGCGACTGCCGAAACAAGCTCTTTTGTTCCCTGATTCGTCACTGACGAAATTTCCAGAAACGGTTTACCGTCGGCTTGCGCTCGCTGGCGCAGATTTTCCAGTCTTTCCGGCTCGTCGAGGGCGTCGATTTTCGTGGCGACGACGATTTGCGGGCGCTGCGCCAAATCCTGATTGTAGTTCGCCAGCTCGCGGTTGATGATTTCGTAATCCTCGACCGGATTTCTGCCCGACAGCGACGAAACGTCAACCAGGTGCAGAATCAGCTTCGTGCGCTCGACGTGGCGCAGAAAGCGGTCGCCGAGCCCAGCGCCTTCGGACGCGCCCTCAATCAAGCCGGGAATGTCGGCGACGATGAAAGTTTTGTAATCGCCCAAATCGACCACGCCGAGATTCGGCTCCAGCGTGGTGAAAGGATAATCGGCAATTTTCGGCTTGGCGGCGGAAATCACCGAAATCAAAGTGGATTTTCCGGCGTTCGGAAAACCGACCAAGCCCACGTCGGCAATCAGCTTCAGTTCGAGCTGCAATTCCTTTTCCTCGCCCGGTCTGCCCGTGTAATGAAACTTCGGGGCGCGTCGTGTCGGCGTGGCGAAATGCGCGTTTCCCCAGCCGCCCTTGCCGCCTTTCGCCGCCAGGAAACGCTGTCCGGCTTCGGTGAAATCGAAAATCAAATCGTTCGTCTGCGCGTCGAAAACCTGCGTCCCGACCGGAACTTTGACGGTTACGTCCTCGCCGTCCTTGCCGTGGCGGTTCGAGCCTTCGCCGTGCCGCCCGCGTTCGGCTTTGTGCTCGGGATTGTAGCGCAGATGCAGCAGCGTGTTTAAGCCCTCGTCGGCTTCGAGCCAGACGCTGCCGCCGCGCCCGCCGTCGCCGCCCGAAGGTCCGCCGCGCGGCACGAATTTTTCGCGCCGGAAAGCCGTCACGCCGTTGCCGCCGTCGCCCGCCTTGATTCTAATTTTTGCCCGGTCGATAAACATCTGTAATTTTAGATTTTAGATTTTGGATTTTAGATTTTCAAACACGCGCGGTATGAATGCGAAATGCAATCGGCACAGCGCAGCCGGAAACTTAATCCCGAATCTTTAAACAAAAAGAAAACGCGCACGCCTTTTGAGAGCGTGTGCGCTTTCGGTGAATTTAAAAAATAAGCTTAAGCGGCTTGCGGCTCGGTTTCCGTGGTCGTCGCCCCCGCTGCGGCTTCGGCGTAAACGCTGATGAATTTGCCTTTCTGACCTTTGTTTTCAAAGGTGACGATACCGTCAATCAAAGCAAAAAGCGTGTCGTCTTTTCCGCGTCCGACATTATTGCCCGGTTTCCATTTCGTTCCGCGCTGGCGGGCGAGAATGTTTCCGCCGCGCACCTTTTCACCGCCGAATTTTTTGAGTCCGAGACGCTGTGCGGCTGAATCGCGCCCGTTTCTCGATGAACCTACACCTTTTTTATGTGCCATATCTCTTAATTTTCGATTTTCGGTTGCCGATTTGCGATTGGAGCCGGAATTAAAATTTTCAGCTTCCAATCTAAAATCTAAAACCTAAAATCTAAAATCCTCCTAAATCGTGTCAATCTTGATTTCCGTGTAACCTTGACGGTGACCTTGTTTGCGTTTGTATTGTTTGCGGCGTTTCTTCTTGAAAACAATAACCTTCTCGCCTTTGCCGTGCGAAACGATGGTCGCTTTGAGCGTCGCGCCTTCGGTTGAAGTCCCGCCGTCTTTGCTGACTAAAAGCGTTTCGATGTTTACGGCGTCGCCCGCGTTTCCCTCAATCGTAGGCACGCGCAGAGTTTGTCCGGCTTCGACGGCATATTGTTTCCCGCCTGTTCTGATGATTGCGTAACTCATTGTGATTTATCTCCCTCGCATAAGACAGCGCTTTGCCTGTCAGTCGAAAAGAACAAATTATACGAAATCAAACCGCCAAAGGCAAATCGAGCGGCGAGCGGCGAGCGAAAAAAGCGAAGAAAAAGGAAACCGAAAGCGAAAAATCGGGCTTTGAGTTTGATGGCTTAAAAACGGCGGGACTATCAATTTTGATAGTCAGGCTCTAAAAATACTATCAAAATTGATAGTATCGCCGCCGGTCGGAAATTCTTCAGCCCGCCGGTTTTGTAAAGCTATCTTTCAGCATTTCAACAGTTAAGGAAATAATCCTCCGAATCGCATTCGCAGGCACGGGAGTTGTTATATAAGAAATTCGTTGTCGGTCATCACGGATGATTCTGCGCCGCCGCCTCCAGGCTATCCTTCTTACACTGAATCATCCGTGTTTTAACTTTTGCGAGCGGCGTAGTTATAAAAAGCGCGGGCGGTCGAAAAGCAAATTGCGGATTCGACGCGCGCCGCGCAAAACTTAAAGCCGCACCGGTTGGAGAAGATAAGCGGCGGCATTTTCGATATAAAGAGATTTTGATAATTCAGTTAATTAAAGATTCGGCGGTTTTGCCGGATACCTGCCGCTAGCGATGAACGACCGGGCGCATAAATACTCACTTGTACGTCGGTTACGCCCGCCTCCTCGTCGCTAGCGGCATTAATTTTTATTTCTTATCCTTTCAGCAGTCTCAGCTTCCAATCTTTCGATAATCGCCCTGAAAATAAATAAGCGGCTTGCCCTCATTGACGGTCGAGACGACGATTTCGCCGGTATAAATCGTGTGGTCGCCGCCGTCGTGCGCTGCGACCAGCCGGCATTCCAGGCTGACCAGAACGTCTTCCAGCACCGGCAGATGTTCTATTCCGGCGCGATATTTCACGCCCTCGAATTTGTCGGGAAGCTGCGAGGCGAAGCGGTCGGAAAGATACTGCTGGTCTTCGCGCAGGATATGGACGACAAACGCTCGGCTTTGCTCGAAAGCGCAATGGCTTCCGGCTTGCCTGTCGATGCAGACCAGAATCAGCGGCGGGTCGAGCGAAACCGAGCAGAAGGCGCTGACCGTGATGCCGTGCAGGCGATTTTCGCCGTCCCTCGTGGTCACGACCGTGACGCCGCTGGCAAAGCGGCTGAGCGCGGCGCGAAATTCGTCTTTCGATATTTTCAGACGGCTGTCCATTAAAATATTTTTACCACACAACGCGCCAAAGATGCAGAAACGAGAAAATGAATTTTCAAATTTTGCGCTTTTCGCCTGCGGCAGGCTATTCTTTTTCTGTCGATGAGCAACAAGATAAAAGATTTTTTTGAAGCGAGCCGGAAGACGATTGACCGCGCGCTCGAACGGATTATCCCGGACGCCGAAACCGAGCCGAAAAAACTGCACGAGGCGATGCGCTGGAGCGTTTTCGCCGGCGGCAAGCGTTTTCGTCCCGCGCTTGTTTTCGCCGCCGGAAAAACTTTCGGCGCGGGCGAGGAAAAGCTCTTGAAAACGGCGGCGGCGATTGAGATGATTCACGCTTATTCGCTGATTCACGACGATTTGCCCGCGATGGACGACGACGATTTGCGGCGCGGGCGCGAAACCTGTCATATAAAATTCGACGAGGCGACGGCGATTCTGGCGGGCGACCGGTTGCAGGCGATGGCTTTTCAGTCGATTGCCGCAGACGCGAACCTGTTGCCGGAAACACGCGTCCGGCTGGTCGGCGAGCTGGCGGACGCCGCCGCGAAAATGGTCGACGGTCAGCATCTCGACCTCGAAGCCGAAGGAAAAACGATTTCGATTAAAGAGCTTGAAGCGATTCACCGCAACAAGACCGGCGCGTTGATTAGCGCCGCGGCGTGCACGGGCGCGATTATCGCCGGAGCGAGCGAAAAGCAGCTCGAAGCCGTTTCGGATTACGCCCGCTCGCTCGGTCTGCTGTTTCAAATCACGGACGATTTGCTGGACGTGACGCAGACGACGGAAATTCTCGGAAAAACGGCGGGCAAAGACGTTTCGGCTGAAAAGGCGACGTATCCGGCGCTTTATGGAATCGCAGAGACGCGCGCGCTCGCCGCGAAAGTTCAAGCCGAAGCGATTGCGGCTTTAAACCGAATCGACGCGGCGAAAGATACCGGTTTACTGCGGGATTTGGTCGATTACATTCTGCACCGCGAGGCGTGAAAACGCCGGAAATTAACCGGGATGGCAGGATTTACGGGGATAAGAAACCGGTTTTTATTTATCCATTTTTATCCCGCCGTCACTGTCAATTCTTTTCTTTGCGCGAAAATCGTCGTTCATCCGCGATTAAATTTTGTTATAATTTCCGGCGAAAGCGGAAAAAGCCCGCGATTCTTTCTTTTTCCTTCCTCGTAGCTGTTGTGGTAATCGAATGAGCGATTCTGTTTTCAATCCGAAAAATCTCTGGAAGCCGCTGGCGATAGCGGCGGCGCTGGCGTTTTTGTATGCGAGCGTGCTGGCGAAGCTGGCGCGCGGCTGGTGGACGGACGAAAATTACTCGCACGGGCTTTTAGTGCCGTTCGTCATCGCGTTCGTCGTCTGGCTGGAATTCGACGAGTTGAAAAAAGTCCGGGCAAACCCGTCTTTAATTTTCGGCGGCGCGCTGATTTTGCTGGCGCTCGCGATGCTGCTGGCGGGAACGCTCGGCGCTGAGCTTTTCATCCAGCGCGTCTCGCTGGTTCTGATGCTGGCGGGCGCGGTCGTCTATTTTTTCGGCGCGCGGATTTTAAGGCTTCTGCTCGTTCCGTTCGGTTTATTGCTGCTGGCGATTCCGATTCCGCAGATTATTTTTAATAAAATCGCGTTTCCTTTGCAGATTTGGGCTTCGCAGATGGCAATCTGGGGCATCCGCGTTTTTGAAGTTCCGTCCGTTCGCAAAGGAAACGTCATCGAGCTTTTGCCGCAGGGCGCGACGCAGGTCGTATCCCTGGAAGTCGTCGAGGCGTGCAGCGGCATCCGCAGCCTGATGACGCTCGTGACGCTGGCGCTCGTGCTGGCGTATTTTACGCGGGCGAAAAAGCCTTCGGCGCGAGGCGGATGGCTGGATTGTCTGAAAGATTTCGATTTCTGGCGCGCGGTTATTTTAATGCTTTCGGCGATTCCGATTGCGATTCTGACCAACGCGGCGCGCGTCACGGCGACCGGCGTTTTGACGTTTTACTACGGCAAGCAGGCGGCTGAAGGCTTTACGCACGACGTTTCCGGCTGGCTGGTGTATCTGGTCGCGCTCGGCTTGCTGATTCTGGTAAATTTCGCTCTGAAGCGGTTTCAGGGACGCGGAGACGCGC
>JALZHR010000173.1 GCA_030860665.1 Acidobacteriota bacterium | reverse complement strand
ATTCTGAATTCTATAACGGGTTGCAGAATTGCGCGACCAAACAGAAGCCCGCGCGTGAGCAAGGGCGCTCTTGAAAGGATAAAGGCGAAAGGAGAAAGGAGAAAGTAAAGCCAATTTCCAGACTTTCGCCTTTCGCCTTTAGCCTTGACACTTTAGAAAGCGCCCTTGCTGACGCGCGGGCTTCTGCCTCGGAAATCGCGCGTATATGAAATTCGCTATAAATTCTAAATTCCACATTATTTCGGAGAACATTATCCAAATTAATTTAGAATTTACAATTTAGAATTCAAAATTTCCCTTTTGATTAATCACGGTTTTTTATTCCGGCGCAAAGCTGCTATTTTACGACCGCCGTGCCGTCAAAGTAAGCCTGCGTTTTCGGGAACACGTACATCGCTACCTTGCGTCCGAGTTCGAGTCCGGCTACGTTATCGGCTTGAATGTGATAGCCGCCCATCACACGCGAGATTCCAGCCATTTCCGCCGTCGCCGTGAAAGTCGGCAGGTCGAGCGCCACTTCGCAGGTCAGCTTCGCGTCCTGCGGCGATTGCCCGAGCCTGGTCTGGATGATTTTGCATTCGTATTCGGCTTCGGTCAGCTCGCCCGCGCGGCGTTTTTCCACTTCTCCGAAACGGTCGCTGCCGGTAAACAATTCCAGCACTTTGGCGCAGGCGGCGCTGACCGTGCTGTGACCGGAAACGTAGCCGGGAAACGGCGGCGTGATGAAATTATACGGCGAATACGGATGCCATTCTTCGGCGGGCATTTCCACGACGCCCTTGCCCGGTCCGCCCCAGCCGCTCACCTTCTGACCTTTATAGTAATGGCGAACCAGCGTCCACGGGCGCGACGAATCGTAGAAGCGTTTCGATTCCCAGGCGGCGATAAAAGCGTCGAAAGCGACCACGCCGACGGCGAAGTACAGTTTGACGTCTTTATCGATATCGTGTCTATCGCGGCGCGAGACGGCTTGGGCGAATCTGAGCCAGTGACCGGATTGCCCGGTCGAGCGCGGACCGTCGCGCATAAATTCGACAATCGCTTTCTGTTCCGGCGAAAGGCTGCCGTTAAAAGCCAGAACTTCATCGACTTCTTTTTTCAACTGCTCAGAGCCGACTTTTGGAGGCGGCGCGGGGCGAAACTGGTCGCTTCTTTCCAGCGCGAACGGCTTGACGCGATACCAGTGCGGCGTCAGAAAACCGGGCGTCGCGGTCTTGTCTTTGCCGAGCTGAAAAGTAATCGGCTGCCAGCAGTCCGGGTCGATAATTTTATCGACCGAATTTATCGGACGATAAAAAGTGTAATCCGAATAAGGCTTGCCGCTTGAGCCGGGCTCGTCGCCGAGCTGGTTCGCTCCGTCCCGGTGGCGATATTCAATCAGCGCCGCGGCTGCGACGTTGCCGACGCCCTGCGGCTTGGAAAGGTCTGTCGTGTCATCGTTCGGGTCGAGCCCGCGCCTGCGCATCTGCTCGTCAAGCCACGTTTTATCTTCGGGAAACACGTCGAGCATCGCGCGGTAAGTCGCGTAAGCGACGGCTTTTTCCTTGTTTGCCTGCGTCCGCTCGGCGACGGGTCGGCGCAGTTTTGCGCCCATCCGCGTCCCGACGGCTTTATCGTCGTAAGCCGCCCACGCGTCGTACATTGCGGTAACGATAATCGCCAGCATCCGCGAGCCGACGGTCGGGCGCGGAGCGACGCGTTCGTGCTCGCGCGCGGTGGCTTCCAGAGCCACGTCCAGCCACTCGTAGGCGGCTGATTTAACGTGCGTCCCGTCGGGCGCGCCGCTCGATTGATTTAGAGCCGCAGCTTTTGTCTTAGTCCGTGCCGAGACTGTCTGAAAGGGCAAGCTCGTGCAAAGCAGGGCGAAAACGAATAATAGAAAGGTCAAGCGTCTGAATTTTTTCATATTCAATCTAAAACGCCGCCTGAAAATTCTTCAGGGCGAGTTTAATTTGTTTTATTTTCCGGCTTTGTCCCAGAAGAAGGAACGCTTTCGGCGCTTTGCCCTTCACCGGCGAGCGCGGCGAATTTGCGCTGCGTTTCTCCTGACCAGCCCGGAATCAAATCCATCACCACCCCTTTTTCGTCAACTAAAATCGTCAGCGGAACGGACAATTCGTCCGTCGCATAAAGCTGCTCGATGGCGATTGTGCCGCCGACTATAATCGGATAAGTAACACGCTTGCTCGCGACATAGCCTCTGACGTTCGCGTTCTTTTCCGCGTCCACGTTCAGCCCGACCAAATCGATGCCGCGCGCGGCGAGGCGGGCGCGCATTTTTTCCAGTTCGGGCATCTCCGTGCCGCACGGGATGCACCACGTCGCCCAGACGTTTATCAAAGTCTTTCTGCCCGCCTTCATCTGTTTTTTCATCGAACTCGGCGCGCCCGCGACCGTCTTGACGACGAAATCGGGCAAAGGCTTGCCG
>JALZHR010000163.1 GCA_030860665.1 Acidobacteriota bacterium | reverse complement strand
GATTTTCCCTTCATATTCAAGCCGTTGACGGCGACGATTTTATCGCCGAACCGCAGACCGGCGCGCGCGGCGGGCGAATCGGGAAACGTCGAGGTGACGTAAGTGTCGGTCGCGCCGTCGATGGTGTAATTGGCAATCGACGCGCCGATGCCGGAATATTCCGAGCGCTGTTCTTCGAGCATCTCGCGGTATTCCGCCGCGTCCAAAAAATTCGAGTGCGGGTCGAGCGCGCGCAGCATCGAATCAATCGAGGATTTCGTCAAATCGTTGTAGTTAATCCGCCTGCCGTCGACGTGATAACTGCCGATGACTTCCAGCGCCTCGGCTAAATCGCGCCGGATTTCACCCGCTCCTATCAAATTGGAACTTCCGGCGGCGGGATGTTTATTTTCATCGCCGTTTGCGGCGCGGCGCGGAACTGAAGCGGAAAACGAAGTGCCGCGCCCGATTTTAAACGGCTCGACTTCCTGTTTCGGCAGCTGCGTAACCGGCTTGCGCGTCTGCGGCTGCTGCGCGAAAACGCCCGAACCGGTGAAACCGGCGATTGCCAGAATTGCTAATGCTGCTGCTGCTGCTGCCGCTCGTCGCCGCAATAAGGCGACGGCGTAGACTTCTCTCGTCATATATTTGAAAGCCTCGAAATTTCAGCCGGAATTGTTATAAGCGCATCTTACGAAAACGCGACTGCAGAAGGCAAGCAAAAATCGATTGCCGGCTGAAAAATAAATTTTATTGATGCCTCTTGAAAGGTTTAATCGGGCAGAATTTCCAAGTTAAATTTTGTTTTTTTTATCCGTTTGCTTTAGTGTAGATGTGTGAAAATCCAAAAGGCGGAAGCCCGCGCGTGAGCAAGGGCGCGGAACAATGTGGGATTTGGGAATGCGGATTGCGGATTTGCCGTCAGCTAAAGTTCTAATCCCAACTCCTAAATCCCAAATCCCAAATCATTTGCGCCCTTGCTCACGCGCGGGCTTCCGCCTCATTGGCTTTGCTTCATAAATTGTAGAATGAAAGGAGAAGGCGCGCCGCGCTATATGTCGAATCCGAATCTGGAAGAAAAACTGCAAACGATTATCGAAACGGTCGACGTCGCCAACGCTCTGACCGAGCCGCTGACGCAGTCCATCAAAAACCTGCTCGACCTCTCAGCCGATTCGATGAAATCTGAGGAAGCGTCCGTCATTATCCGCGACGGCGACGACGGCGATTTGTGTTTTCTGGTCGCCATCGGCAAGGTCGCCGACCAGCTCGTCGGGATGAAAATCCCTTCCGGCAAAGGCGTCGCCGGTTTCGTTTTCTCTTCGGGGCAGCCCGTGGCGATTGCCGACGTCGCGCAGGAAGAATCCTTCTACGCCGAGGTCGATAAGCAGACCGGCTACAACACGCAGACTATCTTAGCGACGCCGCTGCGCTACAACGGCGAGATTATCGGCGTGCTCGAATACGTCAACCGTCTCGGCGAGCCGCCCTACGAATCGTTCACGCCGTTCGAGATGGACAAAGCCGCCTTGTTTGCCGAGGCGATTGCCTCGCTGGTCAATGCCTACGAGTCGGCGCGGCTTTTCCGCGATTTGGGCGCGAAAATGCTGGCTGACAATCAGCAAACCGATTTCACGATAGTGCGCGACTGGCTGAAAAACCTGCGCTCGACCT
This sequence comes from Acidobacteriota bacterium, assembly GCA_030860665.1. Classification (GTDB taxonomy): domain Bacteria; phylum Acidobacteriota; class Blastocatellia; order Pyrinomonadales; family Pyrinomonadaceae; genus JALZHR01. The sequence goes on along the minus strand of JALZHR010000163.1, from coordinate 607 downwards.
CCGAGCACCGCGAGATGATAGACCTGGCGGTGATGGTTCGCCAGATAGCCAGCCGCGGCGAAGCCGAGCGCCGCCTCTGCCGGGAAATTCTGGAAGCGGTTCTGAAGTTTTCCGACAATACCTCGGAGACGAGTTTTTTAAATTATTGATTTATGGGAAATGTTTCATCTTCCACAAATTCTGACGAGGCGGCGGCGGCTGCGGAATTTCAGGACATCTTCAGTCGTCTGGCAGCGGACGAAAGCTGGAAATCGCGTACCGGCAAAGGCGTCCAGGTAGCCGTCATCGACAGCGGCATCGACGCCGCTCACCCGCAATTGCAGGGCAAGGTCGTCGAATCGGTCGAAGCCGTCTCCGAGGGCAAGCGTGTCGTTTTCACGCCGACCGATGCGGGCGATTCCGCCGGTCACGGCACGGCTTGCGCCGGAATCATCACCTCGATTGCGCCCGACGCTTCGCTCTACAGCATCAAGGTTCTAGGCGCGGGCGGCGCGGGTGACGGTCAGGCGTTTCTCGCCGGTCTGGAATACGCCATCAAACGCCGCATCCGCCTGGTAAATCTCAGCCTCGGTACGACCAAGCCGCAGTTTTTCGCGCCCCTGCACGA
>JALZHR010000159.1 GCA_030860665.1 Acidobacteriota bacterium | reverse complement strand
GTTCTGACCTATTTCGTCAGCTCGACGACGCGAATCGTGGCGAAATGGTTCATCTGCGGAAGTGTTTTTAATAATTTACGGTCGAATTTTCGCATCGGGCGCAGGAGTTTTTCGTTTTCGATGAAGAGCCTGGTCAGATTGACATACGGCATCGCGAAAGACCACGATTTATAACCGGAAAAATTGCGGGCAAATTCCTTTAATTCGGCATCGGTCAGCGGGCGCTCGAACGGGGAAGTATCGGGCGCTTGATACGGAATCAGATTTCGCACGAACCAGACGAATTTCGAGTTTCTGACCGGCTCCTGAAAAATCGCGCGCCCGCCCGGCTTCAGAACGCGGAAAACTTCCTTTGCGGCGAGTTTTAAATCCAGGTGATGCAGAATAGCCATTCCGAAAACCACGTCGACCGACTCGTCGGGCAGGCAGATGTCGTGCGCCGAACCGGCGAAAAACTCCGCCGCGTCTTCCAAATCGTTCATCTCAAGACGCTTTTCCGCGACCTTCACCGAAGCCGCCGAAATATCCATCGACAGCACGCGCGCGCCGCGCCCGTAGGCGAGCAGAATCGTGTTTTCGCCGTTGCCGCAGCCGAAATCCAGAATCGTTTTGCCGTGCACGTCGCCGAGCAGGTGATAAGAAAATTCGAGCGGGTAAACCGTGTCGGCGGGCGGATTCAGATAACGCGCAATCTGCGCAGCGTCCGCCTTTAGTTCCGAGAGATTTTGATGGCTCGCTTCGATGTTGCTGCGCTCGATTTCGACGCGCTCCCACGTTTTTAAATCATTCATTCCGGCATCTCCTTTTTTTACGAAACGAGATAGAGCAGCGCTTAATGCGCAGCCGCCGTTGCGGTCGGGGCGGAATTTTCCGCCTCGCGCCGGGCGTAAATCTTATAACCCTCGTTCTGGTAGACGACCTCGTATTGCCGCTCCAGCATTCGCGGCAGATATTCGTGAAATTCGGGATAAAGTATTTTCGATTTAATCCACGTCAGATGCGTGTCGTCGCTATAGACGATAAACTTCGGGCGCTTTCCGGTCGTCATCCCGTATCTTCCGTCGCCGGTAAAATTTTCCGGGAAATTCAAGCCGAAACCCAAACCCGCGCCGCCCATAATCGAATCGCCCGCGCCCGCGTTCTGCCGCAGAAAATCAATCGCCGGCTGGTAAAGATTGGCGTAGGTGTTTTTTCTGACGCGCAGCGCCAAGCCGCCCGTCTGCAAAGCGGCAAACAAAACGAGCGCGGCGACCAGAGACGGCTTCGGCAGAAGCTTTCGCTGCCATAATTCATTAACCGTGATTGCCAGGAAAGCGACGTAGAAGGGAACGATGTGAACCAGATAAGGCGTCTCTTTCTGCCCGTCGAGAATCGCCATAATGACGAAATAAATCGCCCACATCACCAGCAAAGCGAAATATTTCCGGCGCAGGCTTGGCGTGAAAACGACTCCCAGAAAACCGGCGATGTAGCCAATCAGAATCAGGCTTTTCAGCCGCGTGACCGCGCCGTGCCCGGACGAAGTAAATCCGAGACCGTAGGCGTGCGGGTAGCGGTCCGTAAATTCGCGAAAAATCGCCTCGACCGGCGACGAAAGCCCGCTCGTTCTGCCGCTCATCATCGCGTTGTCGATAAACTGGTCGCGAAAAGCCTGCGCGTCCTGCAAAACCCAGAAGCCGAACGCCGCGCCGCCGATTAAATACGGCACGGCGGCGAGCGCGAAATATCTCGGCGCGAGCTTTCGGAAATCGAAGTAAAGCGTCAGAAAAGCCAAGCCGAAAAACGCGAGTATTCCGTTCGGGTGCGTCAACCCGTTCAAGACGACCAGAGTCTGGCTCAAGCCGACGGCGAGCGGCAGATTGCGCTCGCGCAGCATCAGGTAAACGGCGACGGCGGCAAAGCCGAGCGCCGCGCTCATCATATCCATTCGCCCGAGCGAAGCGGTGTCCAGAATCGTGTAATCGCAGGCGAGCAGTGCGAGACAGACCAGCGCGACGTTTCGATTTCCGGAAAGCTTCAGGACGATAAAATACCACGCGGCGAGCAGAACCAAGCCCCAGAAAATCGAAACCAGCCGCATCGTGAAAATATTCGCGCCGAAGGCTTTGAACGAAGCCGAGACGTTGAGCAGGAAAAGCGGCATCACCCAGTAAGTGCGCTGGTCGATGCGCGTCAGCGGGGAATTTTCGGTTTCCAGCACGGTAGTGCCGAAATGCCCGTTCTCGGCAAGATTTAAAGCCGGGCTGGCAAACATTCCCTCGTCTATCTGCGGTCGGTTCGTCAGCGAAGACGCGACGACCAGCGAAAGAAAAATCGCGACGACCGTCGTTATCGAAACGAGATGCTGGCGTGACTGTAAAATCATAGAAATTACTTAAATTACGAATTGATAGAAATTACTTAAATTACGAATTGAAGGGGAATTTCACGAACTTTTTCGGCGCGAGTCAAATAAAAAAGCCGCTCGCGGCGGCTTTCGGAGTTTCAGTGCTCGATTTTCTGCATCAGCTCGGCGAATCGCGGGTCTTTTCTCATCGGTTCGAGCATCTCGTCGCCTTCAAACCACGGGCGATTTTCGTTGCCGAGCTTGATGGCGCGCTCCAGCCATTTGAAAGCCTCGTCGATTTCGCCGAGCTGCGAGTAAGCCGCAGCCATCCAGAAAGCCATATCGTGGTCGGCTTTCGCCAGCCCGCGCGCTTCTTCGGTCAATTGTGCGCGCGCTTCGTCAGTGCGTCCCTGCCGCGCCAGAAACAGCGCATACAGCGAGCGGATGCCTTCCATCTGCGGGTTGTCCTCGAGAACCTGACCGAGCATTTGGACGCCTTCGTCCACGTTTCCGCCGTAAAACAGGGCGCAGGCGCGGAAAACTCTGACCAGCGGATGATTCGGCTCGCCTTTCGCGCCTTCGTCCAGTTCCTTAATGGCTTTGTCGTATTGCTTCAGGTAGATGTAGATGCGCGCCTTGTTGTAGCTGGCGACGACGCGCGCCGCCGGGTCGAGCCGCGCCAGTTTGTCCCAGCTTCTGAGGGCGTTTTCGTATTCGCCGTCGAGCCGGTGCATCGTGCCTTTGACGAAATAAAGCGGCGCGTCGTTGGGAAACTGCTCTTTTAAAAGATTGATTTCGGCGCGCGCCTTTTTCTTTTCGCCGCGCGAGAGATAAATCAGAATCATCAGCACGCGCGCTTCCGTCACGTTCGGGTCATACATAAACGCCTTGCTGAATGCGGATTCGGCGTAGGTGTAATCTTCGGCGTTGCCCATTCCCTTGAAAACGCGGTTGGCGTAGCACGCGCCCAAGCCGCTGTAAGCGAGCGCGAAATGCGGGTCGAGCTCGATGGCGCGGCGGAAATTGGCGATTGCCGCCTCGCAGTCTTCCATCGAAACGGTGCGGAAAATAAAGCGTCCGAAATTGTCGCGCCCGCGCAGGAATTCCTCGTAGGCTTCGGCGTTTTGCGTCGGGCGGCGACCGAGACGCGCCAGTTCCTTAGGCGAAAGCTCAAGCTCCAAGCCTTCGAGAATCCTTTGCCCGATCATATCCTGAAGCGCGAGAATGTCGTCGCTTTCCGCGTCGATGCGGTCGCTCCAGAGAATGTCGCCCGTCAGAACGTCGAGCAGCTGCGCCGTGACGCGCATCTTGTTTCCCGAACGCATAAAGCCCGCCGACAAAACGGCGTGAACGCGCAATTCGCGCCCGGCTTCGCGCGGGTCGATGTCCGTGCCCTGATATTTGGCAATCACCGACGACGGGCGCACGATAAGCGATTTCAACTGCGCCAGCTCGGTGATGACGGCGTCAGCCAAGGAGAATTCGTAAAACTGCGACGCCGCGTCGCCGCTCAAATTTTTAAACGGCAGAATGGCGACGCTTTTCTTGTCGGTGCCTGTCGCCGTCAGCGAAGGCGCTTCGGTCGAGTTGTTCTGGTTCGGCTGGTAGGAAACCGACGGCGTGCGCTGCGTCGGCGATTCGACGCTTTTTCCGGTTATCCAGCTCCAGGCGCGCTTCATCACGTTGTTGTTGCCGAGATGACGCGGCGCGAAAGTGTCGCCCTGAAAGACCGGCACGCCGGAAATGTCCTGCAAAATGCCGCGCAAATCGTCGCGCATATCGGCGATTTTCTGGTAGCGGTCTTTCGGATTTTTGGCTAAAGCCTTGTTGATAATCGCCTGCATCTGCGGCGGAATCGGCTCGGGACGCATCTCGGCGAGCGGTTTCGGCGTTCCGTAGAGCACTTCGTGGCGGACGTCGATGACCGTTTTCCCCTGAAAAGCCCAGATTCCGGTCAGCATCTCGTAAAGCAGGACGCCGGTCGAGAAAATATCGGCGCGGTGGTCGGCGCGCTCGCCTTTCGCCTGTTCCGGCGCGGCGTAAGTCGCCGTTCCGTAAGGGATTCCGACCTCGGTTATCTCGGTTTTGTCGGCGTGTTTGCCGCCGTAATCGCTCTCGTCGTAAATCAGCTTTGCCAGCCCGAAATCGAGAATTTTGGCTTGCCCGGTATCGGTCACCATCACGTTTCCCGCCTTGATGTCGCGGTGAACGATGCCGCGCGAATGCGTGTAGGCGAGCGCATCGCAGACCTGTATGGCTATCCCGAGCGCGCTTTTGATTTCGAGCGGGCGACCGGCGACCAGCTGGCGGACGTTTCTGCCCTCGATATACTGCATCGCGATGTAGTAAATGCCGTGCTGTTCGTTAAAATCGAAAATCGTGCAGATATTCGGGTGGTCGAGCTGCGAGCAAAGCTGGGCTTCGCGTTCAAAGCGTTTGAAGTTTGCGGTGCGCGAGGTCAGCTCCGGCGGAAGAACCTTGATGACGACCGTGCGGTCGAGTTTGGTATCCTGTGCTTTATAGACCGTTCCCTGTCCGCCAGCGCCAAGTTTTTCCAGGATTTTGTATTGGTGAATGGTCGAGCCAATCATTTGGTTTTCATTAGATTTACGATTTGCTATTTTGGTTGACCGTAAGCCTTAAGTTTATGAAAAATTTCTAAAATGGCAAATCAAAAACCGAACTGTCGCGTAAGAATGTGATTTTACACCCGCAGACGGAAAAATGAAACCACAGGCGGCGACGGCGAAACGCCGGACGGATTCGGAAATATCCGCGCGTTTACCTGTATTTGCCTGTGGTTTCCGTATTCAAAATTTTTTATTCGACGGCAAACTGCCGCCTCTCAGCGTGAAATCGTTCAGCCGCGCGGCGGATTGCCCCAGCCCGATTGGACGTATTCGCCGTCCACGACGATGCACGGCACGACGATGTCGCCGCCCGAATATTCGAGCATTTCCTTTTGCCGCTCGGGGTCGTTCTGCGCGTCGTATTCGACGAACTCGATGCCATTTTCGTTATAATAATCGCCGGCTTTCTGGCAATATGGGCAGCCGGGCTTCACGTACATTACAAGCGCCATTTCTGCAAAAAATCCTCCCTGCTCGTTATGTAAACATTTTAACAATTATCGGCGCGTTGTGGAAAGCCGTTGACCGAATTTTCAAGCTGAAAGCCGCAGCTCGTTTGTCGACAAACGAGCTGCGGCTTTCAAAAAAATTAACTTTCGGAAAATTAATCGAGCTTTACGCCGAGAGCGATAAGTTCTCGTAAACCTTGAAATCGAAATTGCGGCGGCGATTTTTTTGGTTTGAATCGCCTTCGCCCGCGTCGTGGATATTTTCGAGATAATCGACTGCGGCAACCTTCAGTCCGACGTCTCTGCCGAGCCGCTCGCTGACATACCATTTGTGGT
>JALZHR010000148.1 GCA_030860665.1 Acidobacteriota bacterium | reverse complement strand
GCCCTGAACGAGCCGGTTCATCGGCGAATCCGAGGTCATATCGGAGAAAATTCTTTCGACGACTCTTTCCTGCGCGCCCGTTAAATCAAACGGCAGAACGGCTTTGAGCCTTTGCCGAATCGTTTCGCTGATTTCGATTATCGTTCCCTTCGGCTCTTTCGCCCGCTCGCCGCGTTTTAGCTGCAAAGCGAACGAGACCCAGAAAAATTCCTCGAAAATCAGGCGCAGATGGGCGCGGCTGCGCGCCTGCGCATATTCGACCAGACTTGAATTTTCCGGCGGAAAATGAATTTCCTGAATCGCCTGAAAACGTGAAATCAGCTTTTGCCGCTCGACCAAATCCGGCGGCAGATTTTCCCGAAACGAGCTTTCGTCCAGATTTTGCAAAACGGCGAAAACGATTTCGCGCAGCCGCTTGGTCTGAAAAGTTCCGAGCTTGCGGTAAACCGGAACGCGCCGCGCCGTGTGAATCATCGGAAACTGGTTCGAGTCGTCGAGCGAAAGGTCTTCGGATTGGTCTTCGGTCTTCGGTTTTCGGTTTTCGGCTGCTCCGTTTTCCTCTGCGTCCTCGGCGGCTAAAACGTTTTTTAATAAGCCGAAACCGTCGTAATCGACGTCGCTCGGCAGAATTTCCAGCTCGTCCGGCTTGTTTAATCTTAAAGCAAACGTGTTTTTCCGCGCGTCCCATTCCCATCTGCCGTAGGCGACGAAACGCGTCCCGCGCGTGAAGCGTTCCTTCCAGTAGTTGACGATACGAAACGCGCCTTTGCCGGAGACGAACCACCAGACGACGACCGGCTTTCTAGTGCGCTCAGCGTCGCTCGCCGTGATTTCAAAAATAAACAGCGGCGGCGCTTTCGGTCCGCGATTTTTCCCGACCTGAAAGCCGCCCGCCACGCGCACGAACAAATCCAGCGAGGCTTCCATCCCGTCGTGCAAATCGTCAATCTGAATCAGGTTCGAGCGGTCTTCGTAGCGCATCGGCAGATAGTTGAGCAAATCTTCGACGGTCGCTTCCGCCGCGTCGTGTTTATTCGCCGTCGAGGCAACGGCGAGCGCGAGCTTGCGCGCCGATGGCAAGGTCAGATTGGCGATTTCGTATTTCGGCAAATCGAGAATCGGAGTCTTTAAGGAAAGCTTCATCGCGTCAGATTTTAACACAGATTATTCGCCGTAGAGACAGCGCAGGCATACAGATTTTTTTAAGGAAATTAACAGGGTTGACAGGATATACAGGGATAAGAAATAGATTTTTATTTATCCCTGTTTATCCTGCCATCCCTGTTAATTCCCCTTCTCTGCGTTAAAATCAGGTTTCCAGACTAAACGGGTTAAAGTCGGTGTCGCGGTCGTAGTAATCCTCGTGCTCGGCGCGTTTTAGAAATCCGACAATCAGATAGGTAAACGGCGTGGCGAGGACTTCCCAGAGGACTTTTATAAAATAATTTCCAATCATCACGCTGATTAGCTGCTCGTTCGACCACGTGCCGTAGAAGGCAATCGGGTAGAAAATCAGCGAATCGGCAATCTCGCCCAGAACGGTCGAGCCGATTGTCCGCATCCAGAGATTTTTGCCCTGCGTCCACAATTTCATTTTCGCCAACACGAACGAATTGACGAATTCGCCCAGCCAAAAGGCGGTCAGCGAAGCCAGCACGATGCGCGGCGTCTGCCCGAAAATTAAATTCACCGCCTGTAACTGTTCCGGCGACATCGTTTTCGCCGTCGGCAGGCTCGTCACGACAAGCGACATCAGCGACGCGAAAATCAGCGCGCCGAAGCCAGCCCAAATCACTTTCCGCGAGCGCGCGTAGCCGTAAACTTCCGTCAGAATATCGCCGAACAAATAGCTTATCGGAAAAAACAAAACGCCCGCGCCGTAGATATACTCGCCGTAAAAAGGCAGGTTGACGCTCGAAACCTTATGCACGCCGATGAGGTTCGAGCATAAAAGAACGGCGACGAAAGCCGCCATAATCAAATCGTAATATTTATAATTTCTTTCTGTAGAATGTCGGGAACTCAATGGCAGACTCCAAACTCTTTTCTCTGAAAAAGCAGATTTTATCAAAACACAGTCTTTTTTCGCTGACAAGCCGCCCGCCTGCCGCAGACGAAAAACAGCTTGAATAATTTTCCGTTTCGGCGCAAGATATGCCCGTCCGGACATTTTCCGCTCAGGGTCGAAAGTTAAACAATATGCGCCTGTCATCCTTTCTATTTCCGCTGCTTCTGCTCGCCGCGGTTCTGCACCCGCAGAATTTTCGCGCCGCGCAATGTAATGAAATTTATTTCAATAAGGACGCGCGCTCGTTTTTTCCGCAATTCCCGTTTTCATCGACTTCTTTCGCAGCGATATACGGCTATAATTATGCAGATATAAATAATGACGGAAACCTCGATATCGTCGCTACTATCCGCGCTACTGAAAACAGCACGCGGCTTATAGTTTTTAACGGCGATGGTCAGGGAAAATTTCAACCCGGCGCGGAAACGCTTATTACCAGCGGTCAATCAGCCGGTTCCAGCGGGATGAAAATTGTTCATCTGAATAATGATTCGACGCTGGATTTGGTAAATTTCGGCAGCTCTGCCAGCGTCTATTTCGGCAATAATAACGGCACTTTCGCTCATCAAAATTCATCGCAGCTTTTCTCTATTTTCCCCTTCTGCTGTCCGAAGCTGCTCGACGTGTTCGATGTTAACGGCGACGGGCGAAAAGATATTCTGGTCACCGAAACCGGACCGAAATCGGGAAATACTTTCGTCAGACTTCATCTTGCCGGTGAAAATTACGCGTTTCCGAATGCCGATAACTTTCTTATAAACGGCGCAGGCAGCGTGCTGGTTGAAGATTTTAACAACGATGGTCGCAAGGACATTGCGGCGACCTTTAGTTATTCAAATTTTACGATTAATGTTTTGCGTTTTTATTTTAATCAGGGCAACGGCAGCTTTACGCCGAGCCAGGAAATTAATCTCGGCGCAGTCCGTAAAATCAAATTGGCTTATGATTTCGACGGCGACGGTTGGAAAGATTTCGTTTCCGCGCCGTTTTCTCCGGGCGAAGCTTTGGTTGCCGTTTTATATAACAATGCCAATCAGAGCTTTTCTGCCGTTAATTATCCGGTGACGCTCAATTTTGCCCAGGCGTCTTTTGAATTGAACGATTTTGACGGCGACGGCAGGAAAGATTTCGCTGCGCTTAATGAAAGGGGCTATAACATTTATTTAAGAAAACGCGCGGGCGGCTTCCGGCGTTCTTACCAGAATATACGAACGGACGCGAGCTTAATCGCCGATTTCAACAACGATAAAAAAGCCGATATTCTGCGCCTCGGGACGTATTATGTTTTTCAGACGCACGCTTTTCAATTGTATGAAACGGAATGTTTCCGGCGCGGCAGACCCGACACGATAGATTATATCGGCAACGGACAGGTGAATTTTGCCGCGTGGCAGCCCGAGACCGGACGCTGGACGTATAATGACGCGGGCTTTCAGCCGGTTAACCGCACGGTTTTCTGGGGTTCGGGCGCGCTCGGCGACATTCCCGTGCCGGGCGATTACGACGGCGACGGCGTCACGGACACGGCTGTTTTCCGGCAGCCGAGCGGAACCTGGTATGTCGATACCAAGACGCGGGGAACAATCGTCTTTCAATTCGGCGCAATGGGCGACAAACCCGTGCCCGCCGATTTCGACGGCGATTTTAAGACGGACTTTGCCGTTTTTCGACCGTCGACTGGCGGCTGGCTAATCTGGCTGAGCCGGACGCAGCGTTTATCTGCGGTAAATTTCGGCTCGGGCGACGATAAGCCCGTGCCAGCCGACTTTGACGGCGACGGCAAAGCCGACGCGGCGGTTTTTCGCCCGTCAAACGGGACGTGGAGTTATCTGAAAAGCTCGGACGGCGCGGCGATTTCCGCTCAATTCGGTCAGGCGGGCGATATTCCGCAGCCGACGGATGTCGACGGAGACGGGCGCGCCGATTTCAGCGTCTTTCGTCCTTCGACTGCGGTATTTTATTTCGCTTCCTCCTTCGACGGCAGGAATTCTTTCGTTTCGCGCGGTCAGGGCGGCATCCCGCAGCCGACTTCCGGTTTTTTCCTGAATAGTTTTTATACTTATCGCCCGTCGGACGGCAACTGGTTCGGGGACAGCACTTACGTAATCACTCAAACACCGCCGAATGAAATTCCCGTTTCGTATGTTCTGCCCGTCGGCAACTGAAAAAAGGATAAAGGCGAAAGGATGAAAAGTTTTAAGTTTTAAGTTTTGAGTTAATCGAAATCTTTCATTCAAAATTCAAAACTTAAAACCGGAAGCTTTTCGTCCTTTATCTTTATCTTCCGATGTCGCGGCGAAACTGCATTCCGTTCCAGCTTATTTTCCCGACCGCGCCGTAAGCTTTTTTCAAAGCTGCGTCGAGATTGTCAGCCGTCGCCGTGACGCCGAGAACTCTGCCGCCAGCCGTGATGAATTCGCCGTTTTCATTTGCGGCGGTTCCGGCGTGAAACACATAGACGTTTTCATCTTCGGCAGCCGCTTCGTCCAAACCGCGAATCACGTCGCCGGTCTGCGCTTTTGCCGGATAGCCTTTCGACGCCAGAACGACGCAAGCAGAGCTTCCCGGTTTCCATTTAATCGACAGTTTATCGAGCGTCTGCGCGTGAATCGCCTCGCAGATTTCCAGAAAATCGGTTTCGAGCCTGATTAGAATCGCCTGCGTTTCCGGGTCGCCGAAACGCGCGTTGTATTCCAGCACTTTCGCGCCCGAAGCGGTCATCATCAAGCCGAGAAATAAAATTCCGCGAAACTCGAAGCCTTCGCGGCGGCAGCCGTTCAAAGTCGGCTCGACGATTTTTTCCACGATTTCCCGCGTTTGCTCTGCGGACAAAAGGCTCGCGTCCGTGATGACGCCCATTCCGCCCGTGTTCGCGCCCATATCGCCTTCGCCGATGCGCTTGTGGTCGCGCGCGGGCGGCATCAGCGCAAAGTTTTTCCCGTCGGCGAACAAAAGCAGCGAAACCTCCCTGCCGACGAGGCATTCTTCCAGCACGATTTTACTGACCGCTTGCCTGCCGACGATGTTTTCCAGCTCGTCGACGGCTTCCAGAGCTTCGTTTCTATCTTTCGCCACCACGACGCCTTTGCCCGCCGCCAATCCGTCGGCTTTGACGACGACCGGAGAATTTTCGCCTCCGAATTTTCCGCTGCGGAGAATTTCCGCGGCTTTCGCGGTCGAATCCGCAATCTCGTAGGCGGCGGTCGGAATCCGGTGGCGAGACATAAAATCTTTGGCAAACGCCTTGCTCGCTTCCAATTGCGCGGCGCGGCGACTCGCGCCGACGATTTTTAAATTTCTTTTTTCAAATTCATCGACGATGCCCAGAGCGAGCGCGGTTTCGCCGCCGACAAAGGTCAAATCGATTTTGTTTTCGGCGGCGAAACCGGCGAGCTTGTCGATTTCGTCCGGCTTGATGTTGACGCATTCGGCGATTTCGGCAATTCCCGCGTTGCCGTCGGCGCAAAAAATTTCCGCGCCCGACGCCGCAGAGCTGTTTTTGAAAGCGCGGCACAGCGCGTGCTCGCGCCCGCCCGAACCGATTATTAGTATTTTCATCGTGATATTTGGAATTCGACGGTATCCGATCTTTCCCGCGTCGCCGCAATCGAAGACAGGCTCTCAAAACAGGATGTTCCCCTTTCATTCAGACCAGACGTGACCGATTCCCCGATTCCGCCGCCCGACGGACAAAACATCGCCGCGAAATTCGGCTTAAATGTCCGAAAATACCGTCGTCTTTATAATATATTTCTCCTTCAATCCGCAATAAATCTTTCAGCCTTGACACTTTACGCGGATAAGTATAACTTCAAATCTATACCTACTCTCGTTAATTATTTGAGACTTGTAGATTTTGTCAAAAGAGTCTTGAAATTATAATATAATCTTTTATGTAGAACTGCGGAGACAAGTTTATCATTTCCCGAATGAAAACCGGTTCTTCCATTGATTTATTTCAAACTCAATTGTGTTAAGAACGAGGAAAGGGAGGGAACAATTGATGTCACAATTCGAGTCAAGAGGCTTTAGCGGTTATGAACCGTCAATTTCTACCGGCGGCGAAGAACACGAAATCGAAGACCAATCAATCAACTGCATCGACTGCGGGCAGGATTTTATCTGGACTGTGGGCGAACAGGTATTTTTCCGCGACAAAGGCTTGAAAAATCCGCCGAAACGCTGCAAGCCCTGCAAGCAAGCCAAAAACGAGCGGCTCGCCGCCATTACCGCCGCGCAGGAAGCCGGCATCAAGCAGCGTGTGGAAGTCGCCGTGCATTGCGCCAACTGCGATGCCTACACGACTGTTCCTTTTTATCCTTCGCAGGGTCGTCCGGTTTTTTGTCGCTCGTGCTTTCTGGCGATGAATCCGAACCTCACCTCTGAAAAATAAATTTTTCGCTCGCTTAATTATCCGCCGACGTGGACGCTCGGACGCCGTTCCGGGTCTTCTTCGGCTTGCCTCAAAATTTCCCGCGTGACGGGCGCGGTGTCGCCTTCGCCGAACAGGATATATCTCGCCAGATACATAATCGGGTTGCCCTCGCTCCAGCCGAAATAAACGTGCGGAATTTTTCCGGTCGTATCTCTCAGATAAAGCAGAAATCCCGCGATGGCGTTCGGCACGGCGGGCGCTTGCGTGCGCAGGATTCTGTAACCGGCAACGTCCACGCCGCGAATATGAAGCTTGCCCGAAAACTCGGAAGCGTCGCCCAGCTCGATTTCGTAAAAAAGAATCGGGTCGCTTGACGGGATGTGATTATCGACTCGCTTTTCGTGTTCCTTAAAGCGATATTCCGCGATGTCGCCCGTCTCGCGCCGGTTCGTCACGATGCGAATCTCGCCTTCGCGAAGCTCGTCCAGAAATTCCTGCGCCTTTTCGTCCAGCACGATTTCGTCGATGCGCACCTCGGTCGTACGCATCGCGCGCGAAATGAACGAGGTGATAATAATGCTGATGATAAAGAACGAAGCGATTTTTATTCCGCTCGGCTGCTCGACCATATTGACGATGGTCGTGTAGCAGAAGACGAGCGTAATCACCAGGAAAAATATCCATCTCTTTTCGCCTCTTTTCCAGGCGGAAATCGTGACCGCGACCGCCGCCGAAGTCATCAGCATCAAAACGCCGGTCGCGTAAGCGCCGCCCTGCGCGTTGACGTCGGCGCGAAACAATATCGTGACGATAAAACAGATGCCCGTAAAAACCAGCACCAGCGGGCGCGTGGCGCGCGCCCAATCGGGCGCCATCCCGTAACGCGGCAGATAGCGCGGAACGATGTTTAAAAGTCCAGCCAGCGCCGACGCTCCCGCGAACCACAAAATCAGAATCGTGCTGATGTCGTAAAACGTCCCGAAAACCTCGCCCAGATATTCGTGCGCGATGTAGGAAATGGCTCGCCCGTAAGCTTCGCCGCCTTCCTGAAATTTTTCGGGCGGAATCAGCGTCGAGGTGATAATGCTGCTGCCGACGAGCATAAAGCTCATAATGACCGCCGCGCCCGTCAGAAGCTTTTTACCGTTGCGGATGCGACCTTCCAGATGACGCTTCTCGACGTCCGAAACGCTTGTTCCGTCAACCTGCGAGGTGTGAATTTTATTCGGGTCTACGGCTGAGGCGTCATTGCCGTCCTCGCTTTTGACGAGCGGCATCACGACCACGCCCGTCTCGAAACCCGAAAGCCCGAGCGCCAGCTTCGGAAAAACTATCAGCGCGGCAATAATCATCCAGGGCACGCTCCCGTTGACGTTCGGATGCTGCCAGAGCATATTCTGCCAGTTGCTGAGCGCCTCGGGATGAACCACGAATATCTGATGAAGCCCGTAAAAAATAGTCACGATATTCAGCGCCAGGTACACCACGACGATTCCGACCGCCAGCCCGATGGCTTCGTTAAAGCCTTTCAGAAAAACCGCGCCGAGCAAGCCGATTAAAACCAGCGTGACGATGATTCGATGATGCAGAAACTGCATATTGTGCTCGACGAAGGGATTTTCGATAATGTGCGCCGTCGCGTCCGCCGCCGAAAGCGTGATGGTGATAATAAAGCTCGTGGCGACGAATCCGAGCAGCGCCAGCACGAACATTTTGCCTTTCCAGCGCGAGAGCAGATTTTCGAGCATCGAAATCGAGCCGTCGCCGTGCGGGCTTTCTTCCGCCACGCGGCGATACATCGGCAGCGCGCCGAAAAGCGTCAGCAGAACCAGCACCAGTGTCGCCAGCGGCGACAGCGCGCCCGCCGCCAGAAACGCGATGCCGGGCTGATAACCGAGCGTCGAAAAATAATCGACGCCCGTCAGACACATCACCTTCCACCACGGGTGCTGATGATGTCTGCCTTCCGGTTCGTGGGGACCTTCGACTTCCTTTACGCCTTTCAACAGCCAGCGTTTAAAAAATCCATCTGCGGGAGCTTGCACATTTTTTGCCATAAAAAATACTTAAAGACCGTTAGACGACTTAATCCGTCCAAGGTCTTTCCGATGCAGTATTCATTGTAACGTTTTTATCTTTTCCACTGACAGTAAATTTGAAACGGTCAGCCTTCGATTTGTTTATATATTACAATGCTAAATTTTACGCTTATTAGAGTTTAGGTCAAGCTTTAATGAAACGGATGCGGTGCGAATCGGCAAATAAAAAAGTTAAAGGGCGACGTCTCCCACACCGTCGCCCCTAGGTCACAAGTCCTCACCCCTTGTGACCAAGATGTTCACCGGGGAGGTGAACAACTCTGATTATGCACAATAATTTTCTTTTTGCAACTTCCGTTTGATAGAAAAAATACTTTTTTTATCACTCGATTAACCGAATCACAAAGTTTTCTTCATAAGGCGGTTTTCAGGCGCAGGCGTCAGCAAAAACAGTGGAAATAATCATAAGCAGCCCCAGCCCTAATAAAAACGTAATTGCCATTCCAATTAATATATTTCTTAGAATGTGAGATTCAGTCTCGGAAAATCGGTTTGTAGTACTGAAGAGTTCCTCTTCGTCGCCATCATTCTTTTTGCCGTCATCATTCATAACTCAAAATATAAGCCGTCTCAAAAAGAATCGCTTTTGAGACAAACAGTATAATACGGCAACTCGAATCAGGACGCGACCGACAGCCGAGATAGCCGTTTTTTTTCTGCGAATTCCAGCGAAAATTTCACGTCAGACGGCGGATTCCGCGTAAATTTGATGAGCGGGATTCGGATTATTTAATCGAAATCGGCGAGGAGCGGGCTGCTTTGCGGATTAATTATCGAGTCGCTGATGACGCCGCCGACGAAATATTCGACCTCGCCGTTATTTTTTTGTACCCGGATGCTGTATTCGCCCGGCGGCGTGTTCGGCTGAACAGTGATTTCAAAGCTCAGAACCGAAATTTCATCGCCGAAATCGTGTGCGGCGGTTGTATTTCGCGCCACTTTGATAAACGGCGAGTTGGTCGAAACGGTCAATTCGTTCGGATTCAGGTTGTCTCCGCCCAGATAAATCACGAAGGACTTTCCGCCGCTGACCGGAACCGGGAGATTGGATATTTGCCCGTTAAAACCGACGTATTTCGGGCTGAAAGACCTTTCCCTGAGCGAGATTTGTTTTTCGAGAGCCGCGACTTTTCCTTTTTCTATGACTACTTCGCCGAGCTCGCCGCCGGAGAAAATCTTTTTCCGGTTTTTCTGTCGCTCGCCGAAGTCCTGCGCCAGAACGCGATATTTTCCCGGCTGCAAGCCTTCCAGATAAAATGTCCCGTCCGTCTGTGTGAGAGCCGCCGCCTGAATTCTTCCGGTTTCCGATTCTTCCAGCCAGAGATGGAAATTATTTGCCGCCAGCGTCGGCGAAAGCGTGATTCTGCCTTTTAGAGCGCCGCAGCAATCTTCGCCCTCCTCTTTCGCCGCGCCGTAAAGCGCGCGCAGGCTGGCGACGTCGCTGTCGGCGAGCGTCCGCGAGGCAATCTGCGGCAGATTGTAGATTCCGTTTTTGCCCTGATGCGTCTGCATCGTCGAACCGGCGACGTGCGAATGCTCCAAGCCGAGCAGATGTCCGATTTCGTGCGTTATCGTCGCTTCGAGGTCGAAAGTTCCCGGCGCGCCGTCGGTTGAAAACTGCACATACGGATTCAAAACAATGTCGGCTTCGGTGATAATTCCGCGTCGATTATAAAAAACCCGGGTCTTGGCGGCGACTTCCAATACGTCGCCGCTGCTGCCGGCGAAAAGAAGAATGTTTTCCGGCGTCGACGCGACGGTTATCAGGCTGACGCCGTCGCCCGCGACTCCGGCTGGCGATACGGATTGCTTATCGGACGCGATTTCGTTGAATTTTATATCGGCGGCTTTTTCCCACGTCGAAAGGCTGCGACGCGCCGCGCCGGCGACATCGCTTTCGGATTTGATGTTCGGCGGCGGCTTGAGCAGCGACGACGAAAAAGCGACGTTAATCGTTCCGGTCTTCCATCTGAGGCGCAAGGCTCGCGCTTCGTCCGCCGAAACCGGCGGAGTATAAGCCAGCGCCGACCACGAAAAGACGGTCAGCGCAAGCAAAAGGACGGAAACGAATTTTGTCGCTTTATTTTTCACCGATAATTGTTAATTACTCGTTTTTCCGGGCGAAACCTTCGGCGGCTTCGCGACCGACTTTCTCCAAATCGGCGAAAGCCACGGTCAGCAATAACGCGACCAGGCTAATCGTCGCCAGAACATATAAAACGGCGATTTGCTGCATTGCGACCAGGACCGCAATTAAAATGCCGACGATAAACAATCCGAACAAAGCGATTGTGCGGCGGCTGTATTTTCTATTACCTGTTGTCTCTGCCATCTATTTTCCTAAAAAAACTAAAGTTATGTGAATTTTACCCTTTCGCTCGGGAATTGTCATCTTTTCCGGCAACCGGCGGTCAATCGACAATCCGGAGCGGCAAATTCAGAGCATTTTTTTCGCCGCCCTCGACGGCGCGGATAACCGGCGGGAATCGTCTTTTTCCCCTGCCCTTCTGCGGAACGTCGACGATGTCGAACGCTTGCAGAACGACGTCTTCCGCCTTTTCCGCCTTGACGGCGTCGAGATTGACCTCGATGGTTCTGCTCTCGCGCCCGCTGCCGCCGCGACGAAAAATCGTGATTTTCGTCGGGTCGGCGTCTTTCGTCAAGCCTCCGGCGGTGGCTATCGCCCGCGAAATCGTCATACGCGAGCGGGAAGAAATTTGTTTCGGGCTTGCCACGCCGCCGATAATGTAAATCGGCTCGGCTTCGAGAATCGTCACGATGTCGCCGGTTAAAATCAACGGATTGGCGTCCGACTTACCGGCGAGCAAGTCGGTGATTTTGATGTTGATGTAGGTTGAGCCGTTGTCTTCGCGGCGGGTCGAGACAAACGAAGTGCGTTTCTCATCGTCGAGCGCCGTTTTGGTTTCCTCGGATTTTTTTTCCGTCTGGCAGCTCATATATCGCGGGCGAAAAATCTGTATCTCGCCGCTCGCCCGCTCGGTGATGCCGCCTGAAAGAATTATCAATTCGTTGAGCCGGACGGAACGTTGTATCTGAAAACGCTGCGGCGTTTTGACCGCGCCGTATAAAACCGAAACCGGACGCCCCGAACGGTCGAGCACGCGG
>JALZHR010000120.1 GCA_030860665.1 Acidobacteriota bacterium | reverse complement strand
GGTCAGAATCGCGTTGTAATTTCCCCAGCGATTGTCCGACAGATTGATGCGGTCGAACGATAACAGAATCTCGGCGCGGCGCTTGATTCTGCCGGGCTTTTGAATTTTGGCGATTCTGCCTTCGACCAGCGCGCCGCTGATTTCGGCGGGCGAGACGACGCGCGCCTGAAACCGGTCGCCGGCTCTGTTCTGCTCGGTGTTAATATTGTCGACCAGCTCGACTATCAGCTCGGTTTCAATCGGAATAATCACGCTGCGGTCGTCAACCGGAACGACGGAAACGGTCTGCCGGTTTTGTTTATCGGTTTCGTCCGTGACTGTCGGCTGATTAACCGTCGTGGTTTCGACCGTTTCCGACGTGGTATCGGTCGGCACGTTTCCGCGCCGTTTTAATTCGGGCGGCAGGCTCGCGTCAAACGAGCGTTTATCGAAGCCCGCGTTGTAGCCGCTTTCAAAACCCTGCCGGTAGCCGTCCTGATAATCTTCGAGCGCGCCGTAATCTCTCGTATACGCGCGGTCGGCTTTTTCATACTCGCCGTGACGCCCGAAATTGCGCTTGGCATTTTCCAGCACGTCGCGATAGCCAGCCATATAGCCGTCCGAATAGCCGGTGCGATAACCGCGCTGCAACGCAACGCGCGAATCCTGTTGTTGCTGCTCCTGCTGCTGTGCGCCGACTGTTTGCTGAATTGATAAAAACGGGGAAGAGATAAAAACGAGGGAAAGACTTAGTGATAAGCTCACAAAAACTCTGGTTAGCTTCATCTGGTATCTCCTTTTCAAAAAAACAAAGAAATGATTTCAACGCTTAGACTTATACACTAAAACCTAAGGAAAGACAAGAGATTTTCTTAGATTTCAGAAATTGTCCGTTTCCATAGCCGTTGACAATGATACCATTGAATGGCAAAAGCGACATCGGACGAGTCAAAATCAACTTCCGACATTAGATGGTTTCATTTGAGCAAATGGCACGCTGTATATCTTTTGTTTTCGTTATGTGTTTTAAATTATTTTTTAATTCCAAACTTAAAAGTGGTAACGCACGTTTTAAAACCACGAAGCCGCGCCTGCACCGGCGGCTGATGCCTTGAAAAATCGACGGGCGGAGCGGCAAAGCTAAACGAGCCGTTGATGTCCGTATCCCAAACAAAGTATTCTATAATCACAGGCGCAGAATTCCGATTTAATGGCAAAAGCTGCAATTAACGGAAATGAAAATATCGAGACTGCCGCCCGCGAGGCTTTAAGCCATCCGGACGCCGAATCGCCGGTGCGCGGCAAGCCGGTCGCAGTCCGGAAAAGATGGAATTTCCCGCGATGAGCCTGCGCAAAACAAGAGGCATTTACCGAAGCCGCATACGAAAAACGCCTGATTTTCGAGAGCGTTTAGAAAAATAGAAAAATCCGGCGGCATAACGACCGCGCGCCTTTAAGAGAAACGGAAGAATACTTGATTCAAAGGAAATAATTACAAAAGTTTTTTTATGAATGCCATAACAGATGATACCGGAATGATTGAAAAGGAAGTCGACCCTCGAATTACATATCCCTGTTATAAATCGTTTGATAATTTCATAGATTTGGAGAGATTGAAATCACTGGACGACTATCTGACCGAAAAAATAACGGAGCGCATTAACGCTGAGCTGGACTACTGGTTTTTGAACACCTTCAGGCTGGACGCCGAGACGCCCGAAATGCCCGGTCAAAGCGTCATTTTTCTCTCGGAATCCATTCGTCCCTTTTACTATTATGACCTGGACAAGCCGGAGCTCTGGAAGCGTACGGCGGCGGCTGACGATTTCCCTTTGCTGATGGATTTCATCGAAACTCTTCCGTTCAAAGAACCGGCGAGAATGATTCTTATTTACGACAACGTCCCGAGACCCGTCCCGGCGCACAGAGACCACCTCGAAACGGAAGTGTGCAACGATTTTATCTGGTTTCGGACAAATCTGAAAAAGCCGTTCTACGTGCTCAACCAGAAAACCGGCGAGAAGGCTTATGTCGAATCCTACAGCGCATGGTTCGATACGGTCAACCAGTTTCACGGCGCCGACCCTTGCGAAGGACTTTCTTTCAGCATCAGGGTTGACGGGCAATTCACGGACGAGTTCCGAAGCCGGATTCCGAAGCCCGCCATCAATCCGGCTTCCACGCCCGCCTTCTGGGCTTGCACGTAGAAATCGGACGTTCTCGCCTCTGCAGCCGGAGACGATTTGAATGAAGCGCGGTCAAGAGCGGCGACCGCCGTCATAAAGCCTGAAACGTTCCGCTTTGCACAAAAAATATGCAGAGACGGAAAATATTCAAATGCAAACTCTAAACTTTAAACTCCAAACTTTAAACTCTTTTCGGATATATTCTGCAAATCAGTTTAGAGTTTAAAGCCCGGAGTTTTCCTGCCTTTTGTTTTCGCGCCGAGCCTTGCTTTTCAGAATACATTTTAACCTTTTGAATATCAGCAGATAGCTGGACTAACGCTTCCGGGATATGCTATATTCCACACGATTCATTGCACCACCCTTTACAACTTGTAAACCAAATCTGAATTTTTATTGCCGGGCGGAATAGCTTATCAGCCGTCATCCGCCGGCGGAGTTTTGTATGAAAATACCGGGTAACTTCCTGAAAGGCATTTTTATTGTTTTTGTCTTTTCCCTTTTAGCCGTCTTAATTTCAGGCTGGCAATTTGCGCCGCCAGCCGAATCAGCCGAACGACATGCCGCGCCCGGCGAGGAAAAGCTCGAAAACTACGATATTCGCGCCGATAAAAGCGAAAGCGCGCGCCGCGTAATCGAAAAATATATCGCCGAATCGGGCAAACGGGATTTTGAGATTTCAGCCGCTAGAAAAATTCCGGTCGAAGCCGCCGAAAAAATGCGCGCGCGCTTCGGAAACGTGAAAATCGAATTTAACGAAGATTTACGCGTCCCTGAAGTCATCTCGCCCGATTCGGGCGTCAAAGCCGGTTTTCTGACCGCGCCTTCCGCCGGAAAAAGAACCGAGGTCTTAAAAAATTTCCTCAAACAAAACTCCGGGCTTTTCGGCATCGACGCCGCACAGATTTCCGCGCTCGAGACGACCGCCGATTACACCAACCCGAACGGCGTTTTGTCGTTCGTTCATTTCGAGCAGAAAATCGGAAACATTCCCGTTTTTCGCGGCGAAGTTAAAGCCGGCTTCACAAGGCGCGGCGAAATAATCCGCATTATCAACAATCTCGCGCCCGCTCTCGATTATGAAAATTTAAGCACGGATTTCGGAGATGCCGGACAAGCTGTGCTCGGTGCGGCAAAACACATCGGCGTCGCGGCTCGCGAATCGGACGCGAAAGCGATAAATTCCGAGTCGAACGATTTGAAAATCACTTTCGAGCGCGGTCAATTCAGCGATAAGACAATCGCCGAAAAAATATACTTTCCGGTCGAATACGGCGTCGCGCGTCCAGCCTGGCGCGTGCTTTTGTGGACTGAACCGGACGCTTTCTACGTGATTGTGGATGCGCGTGACGGCTCGCTTCTGTGGCGCAAAAACATCACCGAATACCAGATGCGACCGGCGACTTTCAGCGTTTACGGCAACGCGACCAGCCAGTTGAAAACGGCGGACAGCCCGACGCCGCTGACGCCGAGCTGCCTGACGCCGCTCGATTGCCCGCAGCCGCCGCTCTCCGCGCGGCAGAGCTTTACTCTGGTCGGCAACGAGCCGCCTTACACGTTCAATAATCTCGGCTGGATTCCCGACAATGGTCTGGCGGGAACGCCGAACCAGAGCGACAATATCACGGACGGAAACGCCGTCGAAGCGGGCTTGGACAGAGTCTCGCCGAACGGCGTGGACGCACCCGTGATGGGAAATCCGAACCGCGTTTTTTCATTCGTCTACAATCCCGCGCCGGGCAATCCGCCGCCGGGCGAAGACCCGACGATGCCGGAATTTCAGAAAGGCTCGGTGACGCAGGCTTTCTACGCGGTCAACCGCTGGCACGACGAGATGTATCTGCTCGGATTCACCGAGCAGGCGCGCAATTTCCAGCATTTCAATTTCGGGCGCGGCGGCTCGGAAGGCGACCGCATTTCGGCTGAGATTCAGGACTCGTCAGGCACGAACAACGCCAATTTTTCGGCGACGGCGGACGGCGTTCGACCGCGGATGCAGATGTATCTGTGGACGAACACGACGCCGAACCGCGACGGCGCGCTCGACGCGCACATCCTCGTCCACGAGGTGACGCACGGCTTGTCGAATCGCCTGCACGGCAATTCCACCGGCTTGGGAACGGTGATGGCAGCCGGGTTAGGCGAGGGCTGGTCGGATTTATACCCGCTCTCGATGTTGTCCGAGCCGTCGGACAATGTTTTCAGCCTGCACGCCATCGGCGGTTACGCCACAGTCGGGCTTTCGACGGGTAGCGGCAGTTATTATTACGGCGCGCGCCGTTTTCCTTATGGTCTGATGGCGGTCGTCGGGCAGAACGGCTTTCCGCATAATCCTCTAACGCTCGCGCATCTGAATCAGGGAAACTGTTCGACGTTTAACAGCGCGTTTCCGCCGCGCTTCACCAACGCCAACTGCGGCGCGGCGTTTTTTATCGGCGAAGTCTGGGCAATGGCTTTATGGGAAGTTCGCGGTCAGCTCGTTCTGCGTCACGGCGCGGTCGAAGGAAACCGCCGCGCTTTGCAGATTATAACCGACGCGATGAAGATTTCGCCGCTCAATCCGCACATTCTGCAATCGCGCGACGCCGTTCTGATAGCGGCTCAGGCAAACGCCGCTTCTGCTGCTGGCGCGACGCCGGAGACGAACACCGATTACATCGACGCGTGGCGCGGCTTCGCCATTCGCGGATTCGGCGCGGGCGCGCAGGTTCTCGGCACAAATCCGGTCAACGTCGTCGAATCCTTTAACGTTCCGCAAGCCGTCAGCGCTCCGCGCCGCGCCGATTTCGACGGCGACGGCAAATCCGACATCTCGGTTTTTCGCCCGACGGACGGCGTCTGGTATCTGAATCGCTCGACCGCCGGATTTACCGGCGTTCAGTTCGGAGTCTCGAACGATAAACTCGCGCCCGCCGATTATGACGGCGACCGCAAAACCGATATTGCAGTTTTCCGCGACGGCACGTGGTATTGGCTCAACAGCTCGAATAATAGTTTCAACGCCGTGCAGTTCGGCGTCGCGGGCGATATTCCCGTCGCTTCCGATTTTACGGGCGACGGTCGCGCCGAGCTGGCGGTTTATCGCTCGGGCGTTTGGTACACGCTCAATCTCTCGAACAATCAATTCGGCGCGGTGCAGTTCGGTATCGCGGGCGATAAGCCGGTGGTCGGCGATTACGACGGCGACGTGAAAGCCGATTACGCCGTTTATCGTGACGGAACGTGGTATCTGCTGAGAAGCTCGCAGGGCTTCACGGCGATTCAATTCGGAATTTCAACCGATAAGCCGGTACAGGCTGATTATGACGGCGACGGGAAAACCGACGCCGCTGTTTATCGCGACGGCACATGGTATCTGCTCCGGAGCGCGAGCGGCTTTGCGGGTTTTCAGTGGGGGCTTGCTTCCGATATTCCCGCGCCCGGCGATTACGACGGCGACGGCAGAGACGATATTAGCGTCTATCGCAGCGGAAACTGGTACATAATGCAGTCGACCGCCGGTCAGCTGACGGCTCAGTTCGGCGTCGGCGGAGATATGCCGGTTGCGAATCGCTATCTGCCTTAATCAATACAAATACTGAATTTTCCGAATTTAAAGCGGATGATTTTCACATCCGCTTTTTTATTCTTATCGAAGATTCGTAAATTCTTCTGAAACCCTTTCCCGACTCCGCGGTTTTTCAAGCCGCCGTTGTCGTCGGCTTTATTCTTCCGCCGTTTTTTCGCCGTGCTGTTTGGCTTCGGGCACGCCCGCCTGCGCCGCCGCGTTTTCGATTTCGGCGTTGATTTTGCCGCCCAGCAGAATCGCCACGCCCGTCAGGTAGAACCAGAGCATCAGGATAATGACCGCGCCGAGCGAGCCGTAAGTCACGCTGTAGGAATCGAAATGCCGCAGGTAAAGCCTGAAGATGAAAGAAACGAGCACCCAGACGAGGACGCCCGCAGCCGAGCCGGGCGTTATCCAATACCATTTCTGGTCGTAGACATCAGGCGCGTAATAATAAATCAAGGCAAACGCCAACAGCACGAAAATCAGCGCGAGCGGAACCTGAGCGAGCGTCCAGACGGTCGCAAAAAGCGTTCCCTGCTCGAAATAATCCGCAATCCCGGCGGCGATTTCCCCGCCGTAAAGCATCATCAAAAGCGCGGACATAATCAAAATGACGAGCGCGACCGTCAGTCCGACGGCGGACAGGCGCACGCGCCACCACGCGCGCGATTCGCGCACGCCGTACATCGCGTTGAGCGATTCGCTCAGTGCGGCGATGCCGAGCGAGGCAAACCACAGGGCGGAGAGCAGTCCGATCCAGAGCCGCGCGCCGTCGGCATTCACGCAAATTTCGTCAATCGTTTGATAAATCAGCGTGAACGCCGACGGCGGCACAAGTCGCCGCATATAATCGAGAAAACTCTCGCGCAGCTCGGTTCCCGACTCGGCAAAAAATCCGAGCAGCGTAATCAGAAAAAGCAGCAGCGGAAAAAGCGCGAAGAAGAAATAAAACGCCAGCGCCGCCGCGTGCGTCAGCAGCCCGCCGGAATAAATCTCGTCCCACACGCGCCGCGCCAGCGTCCCCCACGACAAGCCGCCGCGCTTCCAGATTGATGGGCGCATCGCCGCCGCTGCCGGCGGCATCTCCCCGCTCGTAATTTTTTCGTCAACCGTTTTCATCGCCTCGAATAAGAAATCCTTTTTTTTACAGTAAATCTCAAAGCGCCGCTTTAGTAAAGTTTTTCGCGATAAACTTTTTCCCGCAGCCGGGCTGTTGTAGCGGAAAAGCGTTTTTTTAAGTAAAATTTCTGCATCTAACGAAATGCAAAATTCTCTTTTTTACAGAGGTCGAAATGAAACTTTTTATAATTTTAATTGCCCTGTTCTGCGTGGCGTCGGTGGTAAATTCTTCGGCGCAGCAGGCGCGCAGGGTTTTTCCGTATCAATATAAAACCGACGATTTGCCGAACGGCTTGCGCGTCGTCACCGTGCCGACCGATTATCCGAATCTGGTCGCGCTGTATATCGTCGTCGGCGCAGGCTCGCGCAACGAGGTCGAGGCGCGCAAAAGCGGTTATGCGCATTTTTTCGAGCACCTGATGTTTCGCGGCAGCGAAAATTTTCCCGCCGGAAAGTTTGACGAAGTGATGAAAAAATCCGGCGCGTCCAGCAACGCATATACGTCCGACGACCGGACGGTTTATCACGAAACTTTCGCCAAAGAAGATTTGGACGAGGTGATGCGGCTCGAAGCCGACCGCTTCCAGCGCTTGAAATTCAGCGAGGAGCAATACAAAACCGAGGCGGGCGCGGTTCTGGGCGAATACAACAAAAACAGCGCCAGCCCGACTTTTAAAATGTATGAAGTGCTGCGCGAGACGGCTTTCACCAACCATACCTACAGCCACACGACGATGGGCTATCTCGAAGACATCAAGGATTACCCGAACCAATATCAATACGCGTGGCAGTTTTTCAATCGTTTTTATCGCCCCGAAAACACGACGATTATCGTCGTCGGCGACGTCAAACAGCCGGAAGTTCTGGCGATGGTGAAAAAATACTGGAGCGACTGGAAGCCAGGCGAATACAAACAGCAGATTCCGGTCGAAAAGCCGCAGGACAAGGCGCGCTCGAAGCATATCGAATGGGCTTCGCAGACCTTGCCGCACGTCGTCGTCGCTTACCGCGCGCCCGCTTTTTCCGAAACCGAAAAGGATAAAGCCGCGCTGGATTTGCTGAGCGCCGTCGCTTTCGGCGAAAATTCCGACCTTTATCAAAAGCTCGTTTTGCAGGAGCAGAAAGCAATCTGGATTTCGCCGGATTTCGACAACCACATCGATCCGGAGCTTTTCTCGGTCTGGTCGCAGGTCAAGGACGAGAAGGATTTGAACTACGTGCGCGACGAGATTCTGAAAACCTACCAGCGATTCACTAAGGAGCTGATTCCGCAAAAGCAGCTGGACGAAACACGCTCGCGCCTGCGCTACAGCTTTTCGATGTCGATGAACAGCAACAACGCGATTGCCGGCACGCTCGCCCAATATATCGCGCTGCGCCGCTCGCCCGACACGATTGACAGAGTCTTCGCGCTTTACGACGCCCTGACGCCGGAGGACATACGCTTCGCCGCGGAAAAATATTTCACGCCGAACAATCAGACGATTATCACGCTGGCGACGAAGAAAGGAGGCGGAAAATAATGCAAAACGCAAAATGCAAAATGCAAAATTATCTCGAAAAAATCCGCGTTTACCCGCGCAAATTCGCGGCGGGTAAATCTCTGCGTCTCTGCGTCTCTGCGGTTTTGATTTTCGTTTTCGTATTTTCAACTTTCGCTCAGAAGCGCGCCGCAGCCAAAACCGCGCCGAAACAACCTATGAATTCAAGCTCTAACGCCATTCTTCAGCCGAGCAAATCGCCGCTGATTTCGTTTCGCATCCAATTTCTGACCGGCTCGATTGACGACCCCGAGGGCAAGGAAGGCTTGGCGTCGCTGACGGCGGCGATGCTGGCGCAGGGCGGCTCGAAAAATCTGACTTACGAGCGGATTGTCGAGCAGTTCTACCCGATGGCGACCGGTTTCGGCTGGCAGGTCGATAAGGAAATGACGACCTTTATCGGTCAGACGCACGTCGATAATCTGCCGAAATATTACAATTTGATTCGCCAGATGCTGCTCGAACCGGGCTTTCGCGAGGAAGATTTCACGCGTCTGAAACAGGAAGCCGTCAACTTTCTGAAAGTAAATCTGCGCGAATCGAACGACGAGGAACTCGGCAAAGAGCGGCTTTACAACATCATCTACGCCGGGCACGTTTACGAGCATCACCCGCGCGGAACGGTTTCGAGCCTTGAAAAGCTGACGATTCAGGACGTCAGGGATTTCTACGCGGAAAACTACACGCAGGCGAATCTCGTGCTGGGTCTTTCGGGCGGCTTCGATACGAAATTTTCCAGACAACTGACGACTGATTTTAAAAAGCTGCCGAAAGGCGCGCGGATGATGCGCAAAATCGGCGAGCCGAAGCTGGAAAACGGGATGAAAATCGACATCGTGCAGCGCGAGACGCGCGCGACGGCAATTTCGCTCGGCTTCCCGATTCCGGTCAATCGCGCGAGCGGCAAAGATTACGTCGCGCTTGCCGTCGTCGCTTCGTATTTCGGTCAGCATCGCTCGTCGAACAGCTATCTTTACCGCCGCATCCGCGAATTGCGCGGGCTGAATTACGGCGATTACGCTTATATCGAATATTTCCCGCGCGGGATGTTCCAGTTCGAGCCTGACCCGAACCTGGCGCGAAAATTCCAGATTTTCCAAATCTGGATTCGTCCGGTCGAGCCGCAAAACGCGCATTTCGCATTGCGCGCCGCCTTGTATGAATATCACAAGCTGGTCGAAAACGGGATGTCGCCCGAAGCCTTTGAAGGCACGCGCGAATTTCTGTCGAAATACGTCAATATCCTGACGCAGACCAAAGACGCCGAACTCGGCTACGCACTCGACAGTCGCTATTACGGCATCGGCGATTACAATTCGTTTATGAAAAAGGAATTGGCGAATCTGACCTTGCAGGACGTGAACAACGCCATTCGCAAGTATTTCGGCGACAACGACACGATGCGCGTCGTGATGGTGACGAAAGACGCCGCATCGCTGCGCGACTCGATTCTGACGAACAAGCCCTCGCCGATAACCTACGAAGCGCCGAAGCCGCAGGAAATTCTCGACGAGGACAAAGTAATCTCGACTTACCCGATAAAGCTGCGCCCGCAGGACGTGACCGTAACGCCGGTGGCGAATGTTTTTCAATAAAGAAACTTTCTCAGCACTTCTGAGAAGAAAGAAAATACAGGGATGACAGGATTAACAGGGATAATAATAAAAATATGTTTATTTACCCCTGTTAATCC
>JALZHR010000115.1 GCA_030860665.1 Acidobacteriota bacterium | reverse complement strand
CTTCTGATTTGATAGACGTAAGGAAAGCGGTTTACGTTTCAACTTTCGCGATTGCCATAACTTTTTCCTGTTTTGAGACGACCACGCCGCCGGGCTTTTCCGCCGTTACGGCAAACAGCGTCGGTTTTTCGACTTTTATTTTCGCGTCAATCGGAATAATCACTTCGCCGTCGCTGCTGCCGACGTCGAAAACGCCGCCGTCAACCGGCGTTTTCCGGTCCTGATTCGAGGCGAAAATCCAGAGTTGATACTGCTCCTTCGTCGCATCGTTAACCGGAACGCCGCGCAGCCGCACGAAACCTTTCTGCTCCGTGTCGTTCCACGCCACGTCGCCTAAGATTTCGTTCGGATTTTTCGGATTCGTCAAAATCGTCTGAACCGTATCGACCGCGTTCAGAAGCTGGGCGCGTTCCTGCGCGGGCGTTAAATTCTGCGGCGTGATTGCGGGCGTCGGATTTCCGGCAATATCGACGCGCGGCTGAAAACGCGTCAGCCAGAGGTTGACCGCCAGCGCGATGCAGGCTGTCGCCGCGACCAGCCAGCCGAGCCATTGCCGCCACGACGAAGAAGAAGAACGCTTCGGCTCGAACGCGAAAGTTTTTTGATATTCTTCTTCTTCTTCTGTTTTCTGAACGCGCGCGCTCGTTTCCTGAGAGGCGAAATACTTATCGGCGTCAGCCAGGATTTTCGCCTGCAAATGCGCGGGCATCGGCTCGGAAACGTCCAGATTCGTCAGGCTCACGGCGGACGCGGCGATTTCAAAAGAATCGTCTCCGTCCAATTCGGGAAAGAGTTTTTCCAGCCCCGCCAACTGCGCCTTTTCCGTTTCGCTTAAATCGGAAAAGGCTTTGCCGGAAAGAAGCTCAAGCATTTTTTCTCTGTCCTGTTCGCTCACGCTACGACTCCTTTCGTCTCACCGCCGCCGCCGCCGCTGCCGCCGCTGCCGCCGCGGCTTTCGCCTAATCCCAGAACTTCTCTAATCTGCATCAGCCCGCGCCGCGCGTGCGATTTGACCGTGCCGATAGGCATCCCGGTCGCGTCGGCGATTTCCTGATGCGACATTCCCTGATAAATCGAAAGCTGCAAAACCCTTCGCTGTTCGGGGCGCAGTGCGTTCATTGCCTCGGCGGCTTGTTTGGCTTCGACCGAAGCCTGCATCTGCTTGTCCTGCGCTCTGGCTGGCTCGACCGTCATCTCCTCGATTGAATTGACTTGCGGCTGGCGCTGCGATTTTCTGAGACGGTCAATCAGACGCCGCCGCGCAATCATCGCGATGAACGTGGTTTCAGATGCCTGAGCCGCATCGAAACGTTCGGCGTTTTTCCAGATGTCGATAAAAATCTCCTGCACCGCATCCTCGGCGTCGTTCACGTTCGGGCACATTCGGCGCGCCAGCGACCAAACCAGCCCGCCGTATGTGCTTAAACATTCCTGCGCGGCAGTTTTATCTTTCGCGGCGATGCGTTGAAGAATCGAGACAGGCAAAATCTTTAACCCTTCTGATAAATTTAAAAGATACTTCTAAACTACTTCATTTCGCCGTCGCTTGCCAAGCGAAAGCGGTTTCGGAAAACCGGAGTTTTCGCCGCTCTTAATAAAATATTCGTTATATTTGCGTCGGCGGATGCAGAGCGGAAAATAAACAGGGTGACAGGATATACAAAGGATAAATAAAAATCTGTTTCTTATCCCTGTATATCCTGTCACCCTGTTTATTCCCTGTTCGCCTTAACTCGTGCGCCAGAAGCGCGAAACGAGCGCGATAACGAAAAGCGTAAACGAGACCGCCGCCGAAAGCAGGCAGAACTGGCAGAAAGCGCCGATAACCATCCCTTGCAGATACAAAAGCCAGATGGTAAAGGCGGTCATCAGAATCGTCTGGATGCCGAAAAGCAGCCAGAACCTCCGGTTGACGAAAGCCGTCAGCATCGCCAGCAGAAACGCGACCAGATACGCCGCCGCGCCGAACAAAGCCAGCGGTATGTCGGCAATCGTCGCGAAACGGCTGGTCAGAACCATCTCGCAGCCCGTTATGATGGTGCACGGCACAGGCTCGGCGGTGTAGTGATGATGGGTCAGGTAAACCGCGTCAGCGACGCCGACCAGCGCGACGACTGCCGCCGCAATCGCGAATTTTTTAAACGGATTGAAAATCTTTTCGCTGCTCGACATCATATTTATTTTGTTCCCGAATTGGCGTTTCCGGCGGTCGTATTCGTCCCGCTGTTGCCGGCTGCGGCGGGCGAAGCGCCGGTTGTGGCGGCG
>JALZHR010000107.1 GCA_030860665.1 Acidobacteriota bacterium | reverse complement strand
CCGCGTGTCTCAGCAGGGAAAAGGTCGCCGTCGTCATATAGTTCGTAATGTCTCTCAATTTCCATTCGCCGCCGAGCCAGACGGGCGAGAAATTCGGCGATTCCCTGCGGACGTCATAGCCCAAGCCGCTGCGCAGCTCGTCAAATTTAATCGTCACCGGCGTCGCCAGTTTTGCCGAAGCCGTTTCGGACAAAATCCGCACGCCGCCGTGATAGTGCGAATAGGCGCGCGCGGGCGTCCACGCGTCGTAGGTCGAATTGGTCGTGATGCCCTGAAAGCCTTTTTGCCGCAAATCGGCTGCCATAAAATTGCCGAGTTCGGTGTAGCCTTCGACGATTTCCTTCGGCACGTTCGGCTCGACCGGCTGCATATACGGCGGCAGGAAAAGCCGCGAGCCGCGCTCGCCCTGCTGGTGAATGTCGTGGACGATTTGCGGATGCCATTGGTTGTGAATTTTATCGACGGTCAACTGCGTCTCGATTTGCGTGAAGGCATACCAGTCGCGGTTGTTGTCGTGACCGACGTATTTGTGATAAAGCTCCGGCGGCGACGTTCCCTCGAAAGGCGTTCCGAGGGTTTTGTCATACCAGTTTTTGACGATGTCCACGCCGTCCGGGTTCAGGGACGGCACGAGCAGGATGATTGTGTTTTGCAGGATTTTTTGAATTTCCGGCTCGTTTGACGAAGCCAGCCGGTGAGCAATCAGCATCGAGGAAAGCGTCGAGCCGACCTCGGTCGAGTGAATCCCGCAGGTGATTAAAACAATGGTTTTACCCTGTCGAATCAGGCTTTGCGCGAGCCGGTCGCTGCTTTTAATCAGGCGAGGGTCGGCGAGGCGGGCGTTTATCGCCTTGTATTTTGCGAGATTTTTTAGATTTTCCGGCGCGGAAATCGTCGCGTAAACAAAAGGTCGGTCGAGCGTCGATTTGCCGATTTCTTCAAATTTCACGCGATTGCTCGCCGCGTCGAGCTTTTTGAAATAATCGACAATCCGGCTCCACGAGGCGAGCTTCCGGTCGTCGCCCGGCGTAAAGCCGATAACTTCGGCGGGCGCGGGAATTTTCTGCGCGAAAACCGAAACGGCGAAAAAAAGGATTGCGGCGCACAAGCCGAGCCGGGCGGCGACGACGGAAAAAAGCTTGTTTTGGAGCATTCGTTTTGAAAACCTCGAACGGAAATTTTTTAGCTCAGTGTAAACAAAAACGAGCGGAAATGAAAATTTACGACGCGCCGCCAGCCAGCCGCTTCCCGTCGTCGCCGCGAAAATGTTTTTCGCTGTTGAGAAAATGTTCTCATCAGTTGAGGAAATGTTCTCCTCAATTTGCACTAAGTTCTCGCCAGCTTGCGGCGGCTTCTCGACGGTTAGCGGGATGTTCTCGCCAATCTGCGAAAGCTTTCCGACAATAGAAAAATTCCGCTTCGCGGGAGAAAAAATGCTTCCGGCGGAAAAAAAAATATTTTTTCCAGCCGAAAAGCCGTTTTTCGCGTTATTTTCAGATAAATAGCTTGCAACAAAGGGCTTCGGCAAGTTAAATTTAACGCAAGTTTCAATGCAGAAACCTTTCCCCGAGGTTTACAAAATTCAAGGAGGCTTTTTCCAGTGAAGAGAAATCCTTTTCTCGCAAACTTTCGCCCGTATATTCCCGCTTCGGTGACGAATATGCGCGAGCTTTCGCCCGTGCCGCTGATTGTCGGCACGCTGCTCGGCGTCGTCTTCGGAGCGTCGTCGCTGTATCTGGTTTTGAAGGTCGGCTTGACGGTCAGCGCGTCGATTCCGGTCGCCGTTATCTCGATAACGCTGTTTCGGCTTTTATCGAAGGCGCGCGTGACGCGCGACGCCACGATTCTCGAACACAACGTCGTGCAGACGGCTGGCTCGGCGGGCGAATCAATCGCTTTCGGCTTGGGCGTGACGATGCCCGCGATTATGATTCTCGGCTTCGACCTGGAGCTTTCGCGCGTGATGCTGGTCGCCGTGCTCGGCGGGCTTTTGGGAATTCTGATGATGATTCCGCTCCGGCGCGCTTTGATTCGTGACCAGCACGGCATTCTGAAATACCCGGAAGGAACGGCTTGCGCGCAGGTTTTGATGGCGGGCGCGTCGGAAGAATCGCGCGCCGCCTCGATTGAATCCGAAAGAGCGCGCGATGCCGAATCGGCGACCAACGGCGGAAAAATCATCGGCATCGGTTTCGGCATCGGTTTTCTGTTCAACACGCTGATGCAGGTTTTCAAGGGCTGGAAGGACGTTCCCGGCAAGGAGTTCGGCAGACCTTTCGAGGGCGGTTCGATTTCGCTGGAAAACAACCCGGCGCTGCTCGGCGTCGGCTACATCATCGGACCGAAAATCGCGGGCGTGATGTTTGCGGGCGGTGCGCTGTCGTATCTGGTTCTGATTCCGATGATTAAATATTTCGGCGCGGCGCTGACCGAGCCCTTAGCGCCCGCCACCTCTAAGCTCATCGCGGATATGGCTATCGAGGGCAGGGACAGCATTCAGGCGACATACGTTTTGTATATCGGCGCGGGCGCGGTCGCGGCGGGCGGCATCATCAGTCTGGCGCGCTCGCTGCCGACCATCTGGCACGGCTTGAAGGGCGGATTGGCGGATTTTCGCGGCGGCTCGGCGACCGCTGATAACGAAGACCAGCCGCGCACCGACCGTGACCTCTCGATGAAATGGGTCGTCGTCGGAATCCTGGCGCTGATTATCGTCATCACGTTTGCGCCGTCTCTGAAGATGAATCTGCTCGGCGCGATTCTGATTATCGTTTTCGGCTTTCTGTTCGTCACGGTTTCGTCGCGTCTGACGGGCGAAATCGGCTCGTCCTCGAACCCGATTTCAGGGATGACGGTGGCGACTTTGCTTTTAACGTGTCTGGTGTTTCTGGTCGTCGGCTGGACGCAGCCCGACCCGTATTTCGTGACGGCGCTGAGCGTCGGCGGCATCGTCTGCATCGCGGCGTCGAACGGCGGCACGACCTCGCAGGATTTGAAAACCGGATTCTGGGTCGGCGGAACGCCGTGGCGGCAGCAGATTGCCATTTTAGTCGGCGCGACCGTTTCGGCGCTGCTTCTGGGTCCGATTCTGATTCAGCTCAACCAGACTTCGACCGTTTATCAGCGGGTCGAGCCGACCGCTTTCGCCGCTGATTTTCGCGTTCCCGAACAGCAGCTTATGCGCGAGGGCGGGCAGCTGAGAGGCGAAACGCCTGACCCGAGCACGCAGGATTCAAACACCTACCGCGTCTGGCACAACACGGACGAGAGAAGCGGGAATACAGGTCGTTATCTGGTCGATATGCAGGGCAAACCCGTTTACCTGGTTGACCCCGGCATCAACGGGACGGTCACCGAGCGCCCCGACGGCACGAGGGTCACGAAATACAACGCGCCGAAAGCGACGCTGATGAGCTATATCATCAAGGGAATTCTGAGCCAGGAACTGCCGTGGGGCTTGGTTCTGCTCGGCGTGATGATTGCGATTGCGCTTGAACTGGCGGGCATTCCGTCGCTGGCTTTCGCCGTCGGTTTATATTTGCCGATTGCCGTTTCCGCGCCGATTTTCGTCGGCGGCATCGTGCGCTGGGCGGTCGATAAAGACCTTGTTAAAAAACTGCGCGGGCGCAACCTGACCGAAGAACAGATTATCGCCGAAACCGACCGCAGTCCGGGCGTTCTGCTCGCTTCGGGCTACATCGCGGGCGGCGCGCTGGCGGGTATTATCGTCGCGCTGGCGACCGAGTTTTTAAGCGGCACGATGACCAGCTTTACCAAGTGGTCGGAAGCCAACAACCCGTTCTTCGCCGGAAGTAATTCCGACTGGCTGGCGATGATTCCGTTCTGGATTCTGGCGATTGTGCTTTACTACGTCGGGCGCGAGCTGCTTCTGAGCGGCAAAAGACCGAGATAGATTCCGGAACTAAATTAGAAACCCGAGCCGTTTTGCCTTATACTCAGGCGGAACGGCTTTTTATTTGATGAAAGCGGATTTTCTTTCCCCGAAAAACGGCGACCACCGCCGACTCAAAACAATATGCGATTACTTTTTTTAAAAATTTTTCTCTGCCTCTCAGGCTTATTATTCGGTTTTTCCGTTCTGACGGAAACCGCTTTTTTGCAGAACACGCCGCAGCCGCCCAAGCCGCAGCCGACCGCCAAGCACGTCCCGACGCCGCGCCCGAAAAGGAAAAGCCCGGCTAACA
>JALZHR010000064.1 GCA_030860665.1 Acidobacteriota bacterium | reverse complement strand
GCGAGACTCCCGGGTTTCAGCTTGTAGTAATCGTCTTCCTTCACCGGATACTTCTGCCCCGCGATTGTCACCGTAAAGTTATAGTCCATATCTGTGGTTTGATTTACTTTTCCGCGTCCGGCGATATTTTCCTTGATGTCCAGTTTTTGTTCTTCGACCGGCGCGATAACGATTTTTTTGCGAACCGTTTTCGGGTCGAGAAGCGCAACGTCCTGTTTCTGTTGAAGATAAGTCTTCAGCATCCGCGCGAATACAATCAAAACGATGAGCGAAACGATGCCGCCCGCCAGTAAAAACCACTGGGTGACGTCTCTTAAAAATAAATCGATGCCGCCTTGTGACAACTGCTCATAGATTATGTAGAAACAAAAAACGCAGACTAAAAAGCAAATAACGATGACGACTGCGGCAAGAAAAAAACCGCAGCCTTTCGATGCCTGCGCGTCAGAGATTAATTTATTGTTTAATCGAGCGATTTCGTCGGCAGTAAGCTCGACAGTTCTTTCCGTTGATTCAGCCATTTTGTTCCACCGTGGTCGGAAAATTTGAAACACTAGATTGGGCAGTTAAAAAGCGAGTAAAAACCTGAGTGCTCGATTTTTATGACAATAATCTTAATTTATTCCTTAGTTTTGTCAATCTTTTAAACGCCGCGTGAAAATCTTCGGGCTTTTGCCGGACAAACACGGGTGAAATCGAATCGGTAAAAAGCAGAGCTGCAAACGAATCGAGGTTCCGCGCTTCCGCACT
Source organism: Acidobacteriota bacterium (assembly GCA_030860665.1). Classification (GTDB taxonomy): domain Bacteria; phylum Acidobacteriota; class Blastocatellia; order Pyrinomonadales; family Pyrinomonadaceae; genus JALZHR01. The sequence goes on along the minus strand of JALZHR010000064.1, from coordinate 4,768 downwards.
CAGCGTCAAAAAAGGCGAAACGGGCGGCGGGAAATTAAACGGCGAGGCTTAACGAATCGGCTCGCGCAGGATAATTTCAGCCGCCGCGCGGGCGATTTCCGCCGCCTGCGGGTTGGATTTTTTCAGATTGGCGATTTGTAATAAGGCTTCGCCGGTGCGCGAGAGCAGGCGCACCAAATCGCCTTCTTCGGCTTTGGTTTCGCGCACCAGATTTTCCCAGCTCGCGCCGTCCGCCCAGTGTTCGGCGGTCGCCGCCGCCGAGAAATTCATTTCCGGCGCAGGCTCGACGCCGAATTTCCATTCCACGCCGGAGACGGCGAAAACGATGTCTTCAAATTCGGTCAGCGTGTCCAGAATCTTGTCGGACGAATGCAGCTCGCCGTAATTTCTGTCCGAATCAGCCGCGAGCGCCGCCATCAATGCGGCGACGTGCTTGGTTTCGAGCTTCTCGAAAATTCCGCGCCGCAGCGCTTCGCCGACCAGCAGCGGGCGGTCGACGCGCACGTCAGCCAGCCATTTTCCGCTTTCCGTCACTTTTTGCGATGCGAAATCCAGATAATCGAAATGATGCAGAACGCGCGCCCGGTGCTCGAACGGCAGCCAGATTTCGTCGCGCAGGGCGTCGATGTCGCGCCCGGTTTTTTCGATAAATTCGGCGTCGTTCCAGTTTTCCCAGAGAAACTGCTGCGCGAGCCGCTTGCCGTCGTCGCTCAACCCGCCGGGCAAAAGCCGTTCGATTAATTGATTGATGATTTCCGCCGCGTCGTCGTTTTCGTCCTGCACGAACGCGACGCGCGGCTCGTCGAGCGGCGGATTTTTGCCTTCGTAAATCTCGAAAAACGCTGTTTCGACGCTCTTTTCATTGAGCGGATATTTTTTCGCGTAAACGCGGTTTACGCGCGAAAGCGCAAACGTCGCGCCGCCGCCGTCGTCCTTCATCGCCGTCACTTTCTCGCCGTAAACGTTCAGCACCAGAAAAAAACGCCTGCCGCTGCGTCCCTGCGAAACGACGCGCCCGGACGTGACGTTTTCTTCCAGCCATTTATGGCGAATCTCGGCGCGGCGCATCGGCAGTTTTTCCTGAAGGCGGTTGCGCGCGGCGGTCAGGCGTTCAAAACCGCGCACGGCATCGACCGATAAATCCAAGCCGCTCGCTTTTATTTTCTCGGCGATATTCGCCGCGCGCTTATCGCGTTTTCTTTCCAGCCGCAAAACCTGATGCGCCGTTTCGCGAAAGGCAAAGCTTTTTTCGGCGATTTCACGAACCTGCTCGAAACTGCCGTAAGCGTCCAGCAGGTTGAGCAGGCTCGAATAAGTGGCGCGAAACTGGCTTTGCAGCGGGTCGGGCGGCGATTTCAGCAGCGCGGCGATGCGCGGCGGGTTCTGAAAATTGCTCGGCGCGAGAATGACGAAACCGACGTTGTCCTTGCCGCGTCGCCCGGCGCGCCCGGTCATCTGCTGCAATTCGCTGGCTTGCAGCGAGCGCCAGCCGTCGTTGCCGCGCGTGTCGGCGTTCGAGATAACGACCGTTCGGGCAGGGAAATCGACGCCGGCGGCGACGGTCGTCGTGGCGAAAATCGCGTCGAGCAGCCCGGCGGACATCATTTTTTCGATGAGCAGCTTCCAGGCGGGAATGTGCCCGGCGTGGTGCGAGGCGACACCTGCGCGAATGACCAGATTTTTGTGCTTGTGGCGGCTGATTTCCGGATTCTGCTCGGCGTATTCCTGAAAGATGCGGCGGCGCGCTTCGACTCTTTCCTGATTTGAATACTGCTTTTTGAGCGCGACTTCCATCGCCGATTCATCGCAGCGGCGGCGCGTCGGCATAAAGATAATCGCGGGCAGCAAATTAAACGAACGCAGCGCCGCGATAAGCTGCGGCGGCGGAATTTCAGGCAGCTTGAATCTCATCAAAGATTATTTAACCACGAAATATTTCAAGTAAAAAGTAAAAAGTGATAGGTGATAGGGAAGAGTAACAAGGGAGAAGTGAAAAATGATAAGTAAAAAGTGACAGGTGATAAGGAGAAGAAGTTTCTTCCCTATCACCTGTCACTTATCACCTATCACTAAAATTACTGCACGTAAGCCGACGGAATCGGGATGTCGCCGCTGACGCCGAATTTATCCGCCGTGTAGGAATTCGTCGCGCTGCGGAAGATATACCAGTAGCCGTCCTGCGGGCGGAAGACGGCGAAGTCCGTCTTGCCGTCGCGGTCGTAATCGCCCGGCACGGGTTTGTCGCCGCTTGCGCCCCATTTAAAGGCTTTCAGCGAATTTGTCGTGCTTTGCCAGACATACCAGACGCCGTCCTGCGGTCGAAAGACCGTGAAATCAGCCTGCTTGTCGCCGTCGAAATCGCCAAGCAGCGGAACGTCGCCGTTTTTGCCGAACTGGAAGCCCTGCAGGTTTCCGGTCGTGCTCCGGCGAACGTACCAGGTTCCGTCCGACGGGCGAAAGACGGTTACATCGGCTATGCCGTCACCGTCAAAATCGCCCGCCAGCGGTATATCGCCGTCAGTCCCCCACTGAATGGCGATAAATTGTCCGTCCGAGCTGCGCAGGATATACCAGTAGCCGTTTTCGGGGCGGAACACGGCAAGGTCGGTTTTGCCGTCGCCGTCAAAATCGCCCGCCGCGGGTTTGTCCGTAGCGATGCCGAACTGCACGGCTCGAACCTGACCGTTAGAGCTTTGCGCGATATACCACGTTCCGTCCGACGGGCGATAAACCGCCAAATCGGTTTTGCGGTCGCCGTCGTAGTTGCCCGGAACGGCGATGTCGCCGAAACTGCCCGCGCCGAAGCGCACGCCCGTGTAGGTGTTGTCGCTGGAACGCATCACGTGCCAGTCGCCGGTTTCCGGTCGCCAGACTGCAAGGTCGCTTCTGCCGTCGCCGTCGAATTCCGAGGGCTGCACCTGTATCGTTCCGGTAAAATCGCCCGTCTGGCTCGTCGCCAGGTTGAGGTAAATTCGCTGGCGCGGCGAGAAGGTGTAATCCGGCTTCGACGCGCGCAGAATATAATTGGCGAAGGTCGGAACGTCCGGAATCGTGTAGTTTCCGCTGGCGTTCGTGATTACGGTCGCCACGGGCGGCTGCGGATTTTGCGGGTCTTCAGGATAATTTCTGAGTTCGAGCGTGACGCCTTCGATGCCCGTGCTGCCGCGGTCGACGACTCTGCCTGAAATGCCGACCGGCGCGGGCGGATTGACCGTGATGTCGATGAAAACGCTGGTTATGAAGCCGCCGTTGTCGCGCGCCTGCGCCCAGAGCCTGTATTCGCCCGGACGCGTCGGCTGCCACGGCGCGTTGAACGTTCCGTTGTTCGTCTGCCCGATAGTCGTGGTCTGGCTGTTGCCGACCGCCGAAACGGTCAGGTGAACGACCTGCCCGTCCGGGTCGGTCGCGGTGACGTTGACCGGAATAGCGACGGGCATCGTGTAAACCGCGCCGTTCGACGGGCTGTTAATCGTCACGCTCGGCGATTGATTCGGCGCGGTCGAAACGAAATCGACATCGATATTATCCTGCGTCGCGTTCGTCACGGTGAACGACGGCGGCGTAAACGACTGTCCGCCGACAGCCTGCGGCGTAATCGTGTAAGTTCCGCCCGCTGGCAGATTGCCGAAGCCGTATGCGCCGGTCGAAAGCGAAATCGAAGTCTGGTTAACCGGATTTCCGTTCGCCGTTCCGGTCAGATTCACCCGGATGCCCTGCATCGGAAACCCGTCGGGATTCGTGATGTCGCCCTGCAAGCGAATCGTCGTCACCGGCGCGTTGACCGTGACGCCGACTCCCGGCGAATCCTTAACTGCGCCGCTCGAATCGAAGGCGCGGGCGAAAAAGCCGTGATTGCCAGTCGCGACGTCGGTTAACTGATGCTCGTAAGGCGCGGTCGTATCGGTTGCGACCAGAACGGTCTGCGCGCCGATGTTGCGGTAAAACTCGACTTTTGTAATCGAGCCTGCGCCGCTCGAGGCGTTTGCCGCGAGATTTATAGTCGCGGGCGCGGTGAAGGTCTGTCCCTGCGCCGGGCTGGTCATTGCCACGCTGATTTGCGTTTGTCTGGTGGCAAAGAAATTTATGTTTTCCCAGTGAATATAGCCGAGATAACTGATGGTTCGGTTTTGCGGCTCGAAAGTGTATTCGCCGGAAACGGGCGTAATCGTGACGCCGTCGTTGACGGTCGCGCCCAAATCGGTGAACAGGTAATTTCCGTTCGAGTCGGTCGTCGTCGTGGCGGAAACGCTCGGATTGCTCTGGCTCGTTAAATTAAGTGTTATGTTGCTGACCGGAGCGTTCGCCGTCAGGTCGAAAATCCGTCCCGTAATCCGGTGATTGCGCGGATTGACGACGATGCTGACCGGAGCGGAGGTTAAAGTCTGCCCCTGCGAATTGTAAACTTTCGCGGTAATCGTGTAATTTCCCGCGTATTGCGCGCGCCAAGTGGTAGACCACGGCGCGCCGATGCGCCTGCCGACTAAATTATTGTTCTGGTCGTAGAATTCCAGCTGCGTGACCGAAGACGAAACGTTCGCGCTCAAAGGAACGTCGTCGCCCTGCTGGAAGGTCTGCCCGCCGGACGGGCTGGTTATCGAAACGCTCAAGCCGGTCGTGTCGTTGACGAAAACGTGAACGACGGGCGTCGAGCCGCCGCGCAGTCCTTTGCTGTCGGTCGGAATCGCGTTCAAAGACCACGTTCCGGTCGGAACGTTGTTCCATGTAAATTCATACGGCGCGGTCGTGTCCGTTCCGAGCAGAGTACTGC
>JALZHR010000062.1 GCA_030860665.1 Acidobacteriota bacterium | reverse complement strand
TGCTGGAGCTGTGGTTTCGGCAGATGATTGATTAAGGAAGAGTTTCACCGCAGAGACGCGGAGACGCTGAGTTTTTTTAAATTAGCCGCAGATTTCGGCGACGGATGCAGATAAAAAATAACTTTATATCGCAGTCAAGCCGCGAAGCTGCTTTATTTTATTTGAATTTCTCCGCGTCTCGGCGTCTCTGCGGTAAAATCTTTTTGCGTTATGTAAATTTATGAATCAAACCGAAAAAGTGCGCGATTTCTTCGACGTGGTTTCCGAAGAATACCGGGGAAAGTATGAAAAGCGCCAAATTTTTCACAATTATTTCTTCAACCAGCGGCTGGAACAGGCGACCGAAGGCTTGGATTTCAAGGGCAAAACCATCCTGGATATCGGCGCGGGAACGGGCAATCTTTACGATTACATCGTTTCTGAAAAAGACGATTCGGTGGATTTCTACGCCTGCGATATTTCCGGCAAGATGCTGGAACAGAGCAACATTCCCGCGGCGAAAAGATTTGTCGGAAAATGCTACGAGATAGATTTTCCGCTTCAGAAATTCGATTATATTTTTATGCTCGGCGTGACGACTTATCTCGCCGCGGACGAGATGGAAAAGACGGCTGAGTTTATTTATCGAAATTTGTCGGACGACGGAACGGCAATCATCACCTTCACTAATCGGCAGGGATTCGATACAATAACGCGGACGCTCGGCAAAAATATTATCCGGCTGTTTAAGTTAAAGAACAAGGTGATTTCCCAGTCTTTTCGGATTTACACTTATTCGCTGAACCAGGTCGAAAGTCTCTGCGGCGGCAGGCTGCGCGCCGGCGAGGTCAGATTTATCAACCAGACGATTTTTCCTTTTTGCTACGTCTTTCCGAAATTGTCGGTGAGTCTGGCGCAGCGGCTGGCGGGCAAAATCAGGAACGGCAGACAGGCGGCGGCGCAGCGCCTCAGCTCGGATTTCATTGTTTTTTACCGGAAAACGAAAACGCCTTAGCTCGGAATTTTTTATAAGATATCAGTCGGATTAAGCTTTTATTAATGGAACTTATCAAGGGCGAAAAGGTCAGGACTCACGCAGGCTACGATTGGATAAAAATCAATTGTCCGATTTGCGATTTGCCGCCGACCGAATTTATCGGGAAACGCGGCGGCGCGGCGCACCGCGAAAACCTCGGCGTCGAGACGGACATCTGGGCGTGCGGCAAATGCGGCTTGATGTTCGCCAACCCGATGCCGGTCCCGGTCGGCGGCTTGGAGCAGCATTATTCAATCGATGCCGACCAGTATTTTGAATATCATAAATCCGAGCGGCGGATGGAAGTCGGGAATATGCTGGTCGAGGAAGCCGAACAGATGCTCGGCAGAAAAGGAAAGCTGCTCGACATCGGCACGGGACGCGGCGAAATCGTTTTGTGCGCCAAGGAGCGCGGCTGGGAAGTGGCGGGCGTCGAGCCGTCCGAACCCTTTGCCGAATACACCGAAAAGGCGACCGGCATCGAAATCCGGCGCGAGACGCTGGAAAACTGCGGATTTGCGGACGAGGAATTCGACGTCGTGATACTTTCGGCGGTTTTGGAACATCTGTATAATCCGGACGAGGTGGTCGCGGAAATTTCGCGGATTACGAGGCGCGGCGGGCTTTTTTTTCTGGACGTGCCGAACGAGCGCGGATTGTTTTTCAAGGTCGGGAATCTATACCAGAAAATTCGGCGCACCGGCTGGTCGGTCAATCTTTCGCCGACTTTCACGCCGTATCACATTTTCGGCTTCAGCCCGAAAACGGTGAAGATGCTGTTGGCGAAACACGGATTCGGCATCAAGAAAATGGGCGTTTACGGCGGCATCAGCCTCGTTCCCAGCGGCGACGGAATCCGCTCGAAAATCGAGGCTCAGGCGGCAAAGGCGATTACGGCGCTGAGCAATTACGGAAATCTCGGAACTTATATAATAGGCTGGGCGATAAAGAAATAATTTTTTAGTTTATGAAAGGTATTGTTTTAGCGGGCGGTCTCGGCTCACGGCTGAATCCGCTCACCAAGGTTACGAACAAGCATCTGCTGCCGGTTTACAATCAGCCGATGATTTATTACCCGATTCTGACGCTGATAAACGCCGGAATCGACGACATTATGATCGTCACGGGCGGCAATTCAGCCGGAGATTTTCTCAAGCTGCTCGGCAACGGCAAGCAGTTCGGCTTGAAGCATCTGAATTATACGTATCAGGAAGGCGAAGGCGGCATCGCCGATGCGCTTTCGCTGGTCGAGCATTTCGCCGACGATTCGCCGATTTGCGTCGTGCTCGGCGACAACATCATCGAAGGCAATATCCGGCAGGCTGCCGTCGATTACCGGGCGCAGGGAAAGGGCGCGAAGATTCTGCTGAAACAAGTTCCCGACCCGAACCGCTTCGGCGTTCCGGTCATCGACGGAAATCGCGTCGTGCGCATCGAGGAAAAACCGAAAGAGCCGAAATCGGATTACGCGGTCGTCGGGATTTACTTTTTCGACACGCGCGTCTTTGAAATTATTCGCGGGCTTGAGCCTTCGGCGCGCGGCGAGCTTGAAATTACGGACGTAAACAACGATTATATCGAGCAAGGCGAAATGACCTGGAGCGAGCTGGACGGCTGGTGGTCGGACGCCGGAACGTTCGAAAGCCTGCTCAGAGCCTCGAATATGGTCGCCGAAACCGGAGCGAATAAATTATAAACCGGATAATCGCCCGATTTATAACTGTATGTGAATCAGGAACGGAAAGTCGTCGCCGACGACGAATGATAAATCGCCTAAAACGGAGTGATAATCGTCTAAAACGGAGTGATAATCGTCTAAAACGAATGTACAATCGCCTAAAACGGGCTGATAATCGCCTAAAACAAGGTGACAATCGCCTAAAACGGTTGATAATCGTCTAAAACGGGCGATAAATCGCCAAAAACGGGTGAAATTTACCGAAAACGTGCGATAATCGTCGCCGTCAAAGCCGGTAATATTAACTTTCACGCTTGATTCGCTGACTATATAAAATCCGATGTCGAACGAAAACATCTTAAATATCACGCCCGAGAGATTGAGCGAGATTCAGCGCGCGTGGGACGCGGCGAAGCCGTTTCACTACGTCGTGATTGATGATTTTCTGGCGGAGGATTTCGCGGAGGAAATCCTGGCGGCATACCCGATGCCGGACGGCGGCGCGTGGGACGACACGCCCTATATTCACCAGCGAAAAAAACTGACGCTCAACACGAATTTTCCCGCGCCGATTGCCGATTTTTTCCGGATGACCGAAAGCGAAGAATTCAGAAGCCTGATTGCATCCGTTTGCAGCATCCCGGATTTAATCGCCGACCCGGACTTGACCGGCGGCGGGCTGCACCAGATAATGAACGGCGGTTATCTGGACGTTCACGTCGATTATAATTTTCACCCGCGCACGAAGCTGCACCGGCGGCTGAACCTGCTTTTGTATCTGAACAAGGACTGGAAAAGCGAATACGAAGGCTGCCTCGAGCTGTGGGATATGGACGCGCAGCAGCAAATCGAAAGCATCGCTCCGATTTTTAACCGCGCCGTGATTTTTGAAACGAACGAGGTTTCCTATCACGGGCATCCGAAAAAATTAAATACGCCGCCCGGCGTGACGCGAAAATCGCTGGCGGTTTATTATTACACCGAAACGCGCGACGAGGGCGAGGTGGCGCAGGAGCACAACACGATTTTCCGCCAGACCAGCGGGCTGAACGGCTACGTCAAAACTTCGCTGTCCGCGCTCGCTACCCTGAGCGAGAGAGCTTCGTCGGCGGCGAAAAAAGATTTGTTTGAAACGCTCTCGCGGCGGCTCTACCGGAAAATCAAGGGCTTGCCGCGCGAGAATAAATAAGGAAACGACGAGCCGGAAATCAAACGCAAGGCAAAACGAATGAGTCAACAAACCGCGAAGAAAAACGTTTTTACGAAGGGCAAAATTCAGGACGTCGTCGTCTATCCGCTGAAGAAATACGTGGACGAGCGCGGCTGGCTGGCGGAGCTTTTTCGTCACGACGAAATCAGCCGGGAATTCTACCCGGCAATGGCGTATATCTCCGTGACCGAGCCGAATATGCAGCGCGGACCGCACGAGCACGTCGACCAGGCGGATTTGTTTTGCTTTATCGGCTCGGGTAATTTCAAGCTGCGCCTCTGGGACAATCGCGCCGATTCGCCGACTTTTCGCTCGGTGATGACGCTGTTTGTCGGCGCGGACAACCCGCAGGCGGTGATTATCCCGAAAGGCGTCGTCCACGCTTATAAAAACATCAGCCAGACGGAAAAAGGCGTCGTCATAAACTGTCCGAACCGCCTTTATATGGGCGAAGGTCGCAAAGAGCAGATTGACGAGATTCGTCACGAGGACGACCCGAACACGATTTTTACGATAGAGGATTGATTGATAAAAACCATTTCTGTTTCAGACGTTCGGCGGCGAGGTCCCACATCCCTTGTATGACCGGCTGCCACTTTGTGAAAAATCAAAGCCGCAGACGGTTCGCCGAACGCTCAAACGGCGAGCCGCGAGCAATTTTAAATTTTAAATTCTGAATTTTGAATTCCGGTTTTCACCGGAAACGCCTCAAAACTCGGAACTCGAAACTCGAAATTGCCCGCGGCTCGTCCGCTTTATATGAAGATTGTTCGCATTATTGCCAGGCTCAACGTCGGCGGTCCCGCGCGCCACGTCGTCTGGCTCACCGAGGCGCTGCAAAACGCGGAATTCGAGTCCGTGCTGATGACGGGAACCGTTCCCGAAGGCGAGGAAGATATGAGCTATTTCGCCGCCCAGCACCAGGTCGAGCCGGTCTTCATCCCGGAAATGAGCCGCGAGCTGTCGGTGAAAGACATCGTCTCGCTCTGGAAAGTTTATCGTTTTCTGCAAAGGGAAAAACCCGACATCGTTCACACGCACACCGCCAAGGCGGGCACAATCGGGCGCGTCGCGGGCTTTTTTTATCGCTGGCTGACGCCGAAAACCTTAATCGGTCAGCCCCGACCCGTACGCTTCGTTCACACTTATCACGGTCACGTTTTTCACAGCTACTACGGGAAACGCAAAACGAAATTTTTTCTTTTTATCGAAAAATCCCTGGCGCGCCTCGCAACCGACAAGATTATAACCATCAGCCGCCAGCAGTTCGAGGAAATTCACGGAGAGTTCGGCGTCGGAAAAGCCGCGCAGTTCGCCGTCGTGCCGCTCGGCATCGACCTTTCGCCGTTTGCCGGGTGGCGGGCGAAGCGAAACGTTCTGCGCCGGGAAATCGGCGCGCGCGACGATGAAATTTTAGTCGGTCTGGTCGGAAGATTGACCGAGATAAAAAATCACTCGCTCTTTTTGCAGGTCGCGCGGCGGTATAAAGAAAATTTCGACTTTCCGCGCCTGAGATTCGTCATAATCGGCGACGGTCATCTGCGCGAAAAACTTGAAAAAGAAGCGGAAAAGTATAATATTAGGGACATCGTCACATTTTTGGGAAACCGCAGCGACGCGGACGTGTTTTACCCGGCTCTGGACATCGTCGCGCTCACCTCTTTGAACGAAGGCACGCCGCTTTCGCTGATTGAAGCGATGGCGAACGCGCGCCCGTGCATCTCGACGGCGGTCGGCGGCGTGATTGATTTGCTCGGCGCCGCGGAGCAGACGCAGCCGGGTGAAACGGCAGGCGGCTTTATCGTCTGCGAGCGGGGCGTCCGCGCGGCGAGCAATGATGCGGAAGGATTTTTAAACGGCTTGATTTATCTGGCGAAAGATGCGGAATTACGAGAGCAGCTAGGCGCGCGCGGGCTGGATTTCGTCTTCGCCAGCTACGATAAGCAGCGTTTAATCTCTGACATTAAAGAGGTTTATTATACTTTAATGCCAAAAAAAGGTTAGAATATCTTTTGCAGCAACAACAATAGCGGCAGCAGCAGTAACATTTTAGAGAAACAAGGCGGTTAAACTTCCCCCATAGCGCCGAGTCATCGATGTGATTATGCGTGAACTCACTCAAAATCCGTTTTTAATCGGAATAATAGCGTTTGTCGCGGCGATGGTTTTGACTTTCGTCGTGCGCGGGCTGGCTCGTCGTTTCGGCTTTGTCGCCAAACCGAAAGCCGACCGCTGGCATAAGCGACCGACGGCGATGATGGGCGGTGTGGGAATTTATCTGACGACCGTCCTGATGTATCTGATTTTCGTCGAGCCGCAGACGCGCGAATCATGGATTATCCTCGGCGGCAGCTCGTTTTTGTTTCTCATCGGCTTGATTGACGACATCCTGCACGTCAAGCCGTATCAAAAGCTTTTCGGGCAGCTTATCGGCGCGGCAATCGTCATCGGCAACGGCTTGACGCTGAGCTGGACGAATTCGGAAATCCTCAACATCGCGCTGACCGCTTTCTGGCTCATCGGCATCACGAACGCGATAAATCTGCTCGACAATATGGACGGGCTTGCCGCCGGAATCGCGGCAATCGCCGCGCTGACGCTCGCCGTCGGGCTTGGCGCGAGCGGGCAGCCCTACGAGCTTCTGCTGCTTTCGGCGTTTTCCGGCGCATTAATCGGTTTTTTGATTTTCAATTTCAATCCGGCGTCGATTTTTATGGGCGACTGCGGGTCGATGTTTATCGGATTTTTTCTCGCCAGCTCGGTTCTTTTGAATCAGGTCGGCGGGCGCTCGCGCAACATCGTCTCGGTGCTGGCGGTTCCGGCGCTGATTCTGCTCGTCCCGATTTTCGACACGACGTTCGTCACCGTTCTCAGAAAAATCTGGGGCAAAAAGGCTTCGCAGGGCGGGCGCGACCACACTTCGCACCGATTGGTCGCGCTCGGGCTGTCGGAGCGCGCCGCCGTTTTGATGCTTTACGGCTTCGCCATTATGGCGGGCGCGATTGCGCTGCTCGTCCGCCAGCTTCAGCCGACGCAGAGCATCGCGCTGATTAGCTTTTTCGTGGTGATTCTGACGATAATCGGCGTCTATCTCTCCAAAGTCAAAGTTTACGAGGAACAGGACGAGGAGCTTGCGCTGCAAAACAAAGCCGCTTTCGGATTCCTTCTGAACCTGTCGCACAAGCGGCGCATTTTCGAGATATTTCTGGACGTTTTTCTCATCGCGCTTTCCTATTACGCGTCTTACACCTTGATTTTCGGCGCGATTGAGGAAACCGACAATTGGAATCTTTTTCTGAAAACGCTGCCGCTTTTGATTGTGCTCAAGCTGTTTTCGTTTCTAGCCTTCGGCGTTTATCGCGGCATCTGGCGCTACACGAGCGTGCAGGATTTTTTCACTTTCGGGAAAGGCGTCGCCGCCGGTACGGTTTTAAGCATAATGGCGATTCTGCTCCTGTATCGTTTCGAGAATTTTTCGCGGACGGTTTTTATTCTCGACGCGTTTCTTTTATTCGGCGCGCTGACGGGCAGCCGGATGGCGTTTAAGTTTTTCCGGCAGATTCTGCGCAAGCCGATGAAGACGACCGGGCGGCGCGTCCTGATTTACGGCGCGGGCGACGGCGGCGAGCTGGTTTTGCGCGAGCTGTATAACAATCCCGAATGGAATTACGCGCCCATCGGATTCGTCGACGACGACCCGCTGAAAAAGGATAAAGTCATTCACGGGCTGAAAGTTTACGGCGGCAACGGCTCGCTGGCGAAAATCTGCTATGATAACGCCGTCGAGGAGATTTTGATTACCTCGGTTAAAATTACGCCCGAACGCCTGCGCGAGATTCGACAGACCTGCGCCGAAGCCGAAGTTTCCCTGAAACGCGCGCAGCTTAAAATCGAGCCGGTCGATTTCGAGTAATCAGGCGTTGAGTTAAGGAAATTAAGGAAATTACGGAAAGAGGAAATTAGGGAAAGAAACAATTTTCTTACGCCCCTAATTTCCTTCATTTCCTTAATTCCCCTAACTTCCCTATTATTTCAATGAGCATTAAATCCATTCCGTTAAATTCTTTAGTCCGGCACGTCGGGCTGCCGCTGGCGGCTTTATGCTGTCTTCTGGGCGTTTTTTTCGCGCTCAAGTGGTATCTGGCAAATACGATTTCCGCGCGCGCCGAGCAGAAAGAGCTGGCGCAATTAGCCGCCGATTTGGCGCCGGGCGACCCGCAGTCTTTCTACGCGCTCGCCGTGCTGGACGAAAAATCCTTTTTGCCCGAAGATTTGTCGAAATCGCTCGCCGAATTTGAAACGGCGACGGCGCTTTCGCCGAACGATTATCGCCTGTGGTTCGCCCTCGGGCGCGCGCGCGACCGCGCCGGAGACGCCGAAGGCGCTGAAGCCGCAATGCGTAAGGCTTTAGAGCTGGCGCCGCATTACGCGCAGGTTCAATGGGCGTTCGGAAACATTCTGCTGCGGCGCGGCAAACCGGACGAAGCCTTCGCCGTGATGCGCAAAGCGGTCGAGGGCGACGCGACTTTCGCCAACCCGGCGGTTTCGATTGCGTGGCAGATTTTCGACGGCGACGTCTCGCGGATTTCGCAGGCGGTCGGCGATTCGCCGCAGGCAAAATCCGTGCTCTCGGCTTTTCTGGCGCGACAGAAACGCTTTGACGAAGCCTTTGCCGCGTGGAACGCTCTCTCGGAAAAGGACAAGAAGGAAACTTACCGGCAAAGCGGCGACGAGCTTTTAAAACAGCTTCTGCAAGCCAAGAAATTCCGCGACGCTCTCGACGTGCAGACGCAGCTCGCCGCGCCCGATGCGGAAAAGCCCGCGCCGGAAAAAATCACCAACGCCGGTTTTGAAACGGCGGTCAACACCGCCAGCCCGAGCGTTTTTGAATGGCAAATCGCCGACGGCGCGCAGCCCGTCATCGGCGTCGACGATAAACAAAAGCGCAACGGAAACTTTAGTCTGGTCTTGGCTTTCAATTCGCCGAACGGTCAGGATTTTCGCGCCGTTCAGCAAACCGTGGTCGTCTCACCGAATAAGACGTATAAATTTGAAGTCTCTTTCCGCAGCGAGCTGAAAACTTCCGGCTCGGTGAAATGGGAAATCGTCGATGCGGCGGCGGACGGAAAAGTTCTGGCGGCGACGCAAGCCGTTCCGGGCTCTGCGGACTGGTCGAAACTGACGGCGACTTTTACCGCTCCGGCGGCGACCGAAGCCGTCACGATTCGGCTGGCGCGGACGGCTTGCACCGCGCCTGCTTGCCCGATTTCGGGCAGAATCTGGTTTGACGATTTCAGGCTGGAATAATCTGATACCGGACTTCTTTGCACCGAAAGATAAACAA
>JALZHR010000055.1 GCA_030860665.1 Acidobacteriota bacterium | reverse complement strand
GAATGCGAATCGTTCGCGCCGAAGAAGATTTGGCTTCAAATCTCGAACTCGCGCAAACGGAAGCGCTCGCGGCTTTTAAAAACGGCAGCGTCTACATCGAAAGATATATCGAGCGCCCGCGCCACATCGAGATTCAGGTTTTAGCCGACGAATACGGAAACTGCATTCACCTCGGCGAGCGCGAATGCTCGATTCAGCGCCGTCACCAGAAATTGCTGGAAGAAGCGCCGTCGCCGGTCATCACGCCGGAACAGCGCGCGCAGATGGGCGCGGTCGCCGTCAAGGCGTGCCGGGAAATCGGCTATTCGAGCGCGGGAACTTTCGAGTTTTTGCTCGACGAGGACGGTTCGTTCTACTTTATGGAGATGAACACGCGCATCCAGGTCGAGCATCCGGTGACGGAGATGGTCACGCTCGCCGACATCGTGCGCAATCAAATCCGTATCGCCGAAGGCGAACAGCTCGGCGTCACGCAGGACGACGTTTTGATTGTCGGGCATTCCATCGAATGCCGCATCAATGCCGAAGACCCGGAAAAATTTACGCCCAGCCCCGGAAAAATTACGGCTTTCAATCTGCCGGGCGGTCCGGGCGTGCGCGTCGATACGGCGGCTTATCCGGGCTACGTCGTGCCGCCGTATTACGATTCGATGATTGCGAAATTGATTGTTCACGCGCGAACCAGAGAACTGGCGATTGCGCGGATGAAGCGCGCGCTGGAAGCGATGGTTATCGAGGGCATCAAGACGACGATTCCGCTTCATTTGAAGATTATGAACGACGAAAAGTTTCAAACCGGAGACTTTTCGACCAAGTTTATGGAAGAATTCGGGAAAAATGCCTGAATCGGGAACGTTTAACCGGAACGGCAATTGACCATTCGCGATTTAACATTTAACATTTATCAGTTATAAAAATAAATTCACGCGGTTTCGACTGCGACTAAGGAGAGGCTATTTTAAGCGGAAAGTAAGAAGTTATGGCTACAGCTACAGAAGTAAAAGAACAGATAGTTAAGGATTTTCGGCAGCACGGTTCCGATACCGGCTCGCCGCAGGTGCAGATTGCGCTTTTGACGCAGCGCATCACGGAACTGACCGAGCATTTCAGAACGCACAAAAAAGACAATCATTCGCGTCGCGGACTGCTTAAAATGGTTTCGCAGCGCAGAAAACTGCTCGATTACCTGAAACGCAAGGACATCGAACAGTATCACGAAATCGTCACGAGATTAGGACTGCGTAGATAGTTTAATAACTGATAACTGATAACTGATAGTGAAAAAATAAACTATCAGTTATCAGTTATCAACTATCAGTTAAAAATGACTGCTTCGAGTCATTCACTCATCAAGTTCTCTCGAAGAATCGGCTGCTAGTCGCTGTACGTGACAGCGTAAAGCTAGCGGCGGAAGAGAACGTCGTCAAAATTAAATTAAACCAAAGACGGCAGAAGCTTTCACGGCATGGCTTCTGCCGTCTTTGCATTTGAAAATAAACGCGCGGCGACGGGGAAAGCGAAACGAACGGAATATCCGACGTCGAACGGGACACAGAGAGCACAATGTTTGCAGGGAAGTTTGATTCGTGTAATTCGTGGCTAAACCCTTACAAATGCCTCTTGAGCGTTTCTCGCCGCCGCGTCGGTTAAAAACTTTACGAATGGAGAAAAAAGTAAATGCCACAAAGAAAATATTTAAAAGAATCGATTAAATTGGGCGAGCAGGAATTGACCGTCGAAACCGGCAAAATCGCCAAGCAAGCCGACGGCGCGGTCGTCATCCGCTACGGCGACACGATGATTTTAGTCACCGCCGTCAGCGCGCACACCGCCAAAGAAGGACTGGATTTCTTTCCGCTCACGGTCGAGTATCGCGAATCGACTTACGCCGCCGGTCGCATTCCGGGAAATTATTTTCGCCGCGAAGGTCGCCCGTCAGAGAAGGAGACTTTAACCTGCCGCCTGATTGACCGTCCCATCAGACCGCTTTTCCCGGACGGTTATCGCTTTGAAACGCAAATTATCGGCACCGTCATATCCGCCGACGACCAGAACGACCCGGACGTAATTACGATTACGGGCGCGTCGCTGGCTTTGTATCTTTCGGATATTGCCTTTACGACCCCGATTGCCGGCGTGCGTGTCGGTTTGATTGAAGGCAGATACGTCATTAACCCGACCTACGACCAGCGACGCGATTCGCAGTTGAACCTCGTCGTCGCCGGAACGGAAGAAGCCATCGTGATGGTCGAATCGGAAGCCAAAGAAGTTTCGGAAAAAATTATGGTCGAGGCTCTGATGCTCGCTCATAAGGAAATCAAGCGGCTCTGTCTCTGGCAGAAAGAGCTTTACAAAGCTCTGGAGATTTCCAACAAGCGCGAATTCACCGCGCCCGCTCTCGACGAGGCGTTAATTGCCGAAATCGAAAAAAATTACGGCGACCGCCTGCGCGCGGCGATGGACACGACCGGGCAGGACAAAATTACCAGCTACGCGGCGATTGACGCGCTGAAAAAGGAAACCGTCGAAAGCTATCCCGAAGACCAGCCGGAACAGCGCGCAATGGCTGGCAAAGCCTTCTCTTTCCTGAAAGAGAAAATTTTCCGCGAAGATATTCTGGGCAAGCGCCGCCGTCCCGACGGTCGCCGCTTTTCGGAAATCCGCCAGATTTCCTGCGAGGTCGGCTGGCTGCCGCGCGTTCACGGCTCGTCGCTTTTCACGCGCGGCGAAACGCAGGCAATCGTTACGGCGACGCTCGGCACGAAAGACGACGAGCAGTTTATGGACGATCTGGAAAAGGGCGAAACCAAGCGGCGCTTTATGCTGCACTACAATTTCCCGCCCTATTCGGTCGGCGAAACCGGCAGGGTCGGCACGTCTTCGCGCCGCGAAATCGGTCACGGAAACCTTGCGCGTCGCGCTCTGGAATCCATTCTGCCCGCTGAAGCCGATTTCCCGTATACCATCCGCATCGTCTCCGACATCACCGAATCTAACGGCTCAAGCTCGATGGCTTCGGTTTGCGGCGGCTGTCTCAGTTTGATGGACGCGGGCGTGCCGATTAAGCGTCCGGTGGCGGGCGTGGCGATGGGCTTGGTGATGGAAGGCAATCGCTACGCGATTTTGTCAGACATCGCGGGCGCGGAAGATCATTACGGCGATATGGATTTCAAAGTCACCGGCACGGCGGAAGGAATTACCGCTTTGCAGATGGACATCAAGGTCAGCGGCATCAACGCGATGATTTTGCAGGAAGCTCTGGAACAGGCTCGGAAAGGTCGCCTGCATATTCTGGAAATTATGGCGCAGGCGATTGATAAGCCGCGCGAGGAGCTTTCGCAGTATGCGCCGCGCATTATCACGATTCAGATTCATCCGGACAAGATTCGCGACGTCATCGGACCGGGCGGCAAGATTATCCGCTCCATTACGGACGAAACCGGCGCGAAAATCGACATCTCCGACGACGGCACGGTGAACATCGCCACCGCCGACGGCGAAGCCGCGCAGAAAGCGGTCGAGCGCATCCGCGCGCTGACTGCCGAAGCGGAAATCGGCGAAACGTATCTCGGAACGGTGACGCGCATAGTCGATTTCGGCGCGTTCGTCGAAATCTTTCCGGGCTTGGACGGCTTGCTGCACATTTCGGAAATCTCCGACCGCCGCATCAAAGACGTGCGCGACGAGCTGAAAGAAGGTCAGCAGGTGATGGTTAAATGTATCGGCAAGGAAGGCAACAAAGTTAAATTGTCGCGCAAGGCGATTCTCAAAGAAGAAAAATCGCGCAGCAACGGCGGCAGCTAAAACGGCTTGCGTTTTAAACTGAAAATGGGAAAAGAGGAAGAACAGGTTTCTTCCTCTTTTTTTTGTATTGAATGCTTCTTTATTAATTTTTGCAGATACGGCTGTGAAATTATCTTTGCCCGGGATTAGGAAAAATCTTGACAAACCGAGGTGCGGAGGAGGAGAATTTTAGTTGCTCATTACGGAATCACAAACAAGCGCCCAGCCTTTTATTTGAGGTCGGGCTGTTGCCGTTTCCTGAAAAAGCGTACAAAGGGAGGAAGTATGACTCAGAAGACTTTGGGCGGGCGCAACGCCGCCGCACCGGGCGTTTCGGCGCTTGTTTTGGTTTTTAGCTTAATCGCTGCTCTCGTTATTCAAAACGAGTTTTATCATCAGCCGAATCTTTTAGCCTACGCAGAGGAAAAATCACAAATCGGAACGGAACATTTCCCCCAAAAACGTCCCGGCTCAATAAATATCAACGAAACCTTCGGAAAACTGCCGCTCAGCTTTGAGAAGAATCAGGGGCAAACCGACGCGCGCGTAAAATTTCTGTCTCGCGGCAATCGCTACACATTCTTTTTCACCGGCGAAGAAACCGTTCTCTCGC
>JALZHR010000054.1 GCA_030860665.1 Acidobacteriota bacterium | reverse complement strand
CGTCAGCAAGGGCGCTCTCGAAAGGATAAAGGCGAAGGGCGAAAGGAGAAAGTAAAGCCAGTTTCCGAACTTTCGCCTTTATCCTTTAGCCTTTAGCCTTTCGAGAGCGCCCTTGCTGGCGCGCGGGCTTCCGCCTCGTCTGCTTTGCACCAAAACTGCTTAAAATTTTAGACTTTTGGTGCAAAGCCTTGAAACTGCATATTTTTTAAATCGCCGAATTTTTGAAGGCTTTCGCCGCAGATAGAAGTTTAAAAAAAGGCGGACGCTTTTTTATCCGCCTTTGTGGTTTCGATGAAATCCGTTTTTTTAAAGCGAAAATCTTTCGAGACGTCGAAACATCAGTTAAAACTCCTGACGCTCGCCCTGTTCGGCGACGGGCGTTTCATCGAGTTCACCGGCGGATTTGGCGGTTATTTGCCGCAGAAGCCCGTAGACGCTCTCAATCATTCGCCGCTGGCGCGGCGCGCCGGTTATCGCGTCGGCTTCGAGGCAGATATACGAAATTCCCGCCTGCCCGGCGAAAACCGAAAGCGAGCCGTCGTCGACGCGGCAGTTTTTCGATTGCAGTTCACGCGCCGCCTTTTGAGCGACGACGTTGAAGTTTTGCGCGGCGAAATAACCGATAAACGACGGCGGCGCGGACAGAAAGATGAAATTGTCCGCGTCCGTTTCCGCGTTCGACAGGTAAACTCCGGCGGCTTGCTCGGCAAACGAAGCGTGCGCGGCGCGGTTCGCGCCGATGTTTCTGGCATAGGCGCTGGCGGTCAAATCGACGGCTCTCAGGCTGGCGGCTTTGCCGTCGACGTCCGAATTGTTGTGAACCGCGACGATAAATCTCTCGCCCTCGCGCAGATTGTTTTCGCCGTCGGGCGACAAAACGAGCTTCAAAAACGCTTCGGCAAATTTCCTGACCGCGCGCTCGCTTTCAAAAGAAAAGCCGCCGCAGGCGCGCCCGTTCGGCGTAAAAATCCGGTTCGGGTCGACCGTATAAGTTTTTCCGCCGAGCCGGAAATTCAGATTTCGCGCCGGATTTCCGCGCGCGTCCGTCGATTCGATTTCGACGAGCCTTCCGCCGCGCCTTTCCACCGCTTCGGCGGCAGCCCGGCGAGCGATTTGCTCGTTGTAATGCGGGGCGACAAACGTCACGCTGTCGCCCGGTTTTTCGTAAACGTTGACTTTCACCGCCGTTTCGCCGAGATAAAGAATTTTCGTTTGTCTGCTCGCCGCGCCGGTCTGCGCGGTAACCGGCGGCGCGGCAAACAGCATCGCGACGAAACAAAAGGCGAACGAGAATCCGAGACAAAGAGCTTTCATAGCTGAATTCGGTATTTTCATAGGAATTTAGCGAGCCGCAGCCGCAGCACCTCGATAAAGCGATTCCTGATTCGCCTGCGCCGTAAAATCTACGTCCGTCAATTCTTCATTGACCAGTAAAACCCGCGTTCGCGGCTCGAAAACGTAGTTTTTGCCGTGAGCGGTCAGAATATAAGTCGCGCCCGCCGCAACCGTGTCGAAGCGGTAATAGCCGAATTGATTGGTCTGCGCGTAACGCTTCGCGCCCGACTGGTCGGTCAGAGCGATTTGCGCCCCGGAAATGCCGCGCCCGCCATTCGTCGTAACGCGCCCGCCGACGGCTACGGAAGCCGACGTCGGAGCGAGATTTTCGGCGATGACGAACGGCGACAGGCTCGAAACGCGCCCGCAAAGCTGCGGCGAATTAACGCCGGTCGTGCGGTTGACCCAAACGCCGTTTTCCAGATGCAGAATGCGCAGCCGCGAGAAATTCGCATTGGCTAATGCCGGAAGGTTAAAGCAGAGATTAACGTCGCCGGTGAAAACGGCGGTCGTCGAAATGTCGTAAGCCAATCCGGCGTGCATAAAGCCGTAGGGCAGAGCCGGAAGCGTCAAAAAATCGAGCGGCGTCTGCGACGTTTCGCCAGCCGTCGTCACGTCGGTAAAGGTTACGGTCGCGTCGCGCAGGACGCTGCTTACGCCCGTGCCGGTCGTCACGCGAAGCTCCTTTCCGGCAGTTCCGGCGTTGTAGATTGATTGAATTTCGCTCGGCGACAACGCGCGCGTGTAAACGCTCGGTTCGTCAATGTCGCCGTTAAAGCGAAAATCGTCGCCGGCGGCGGTGAGCAGCGCGCCGATGCCGATAAACGCGCCCAAATCGTTCGTTAACGCCCCGCCGGAATTTGAGCTGGCAGCCGTCAGAACGCCGTTGACGTATAATTTCACGCCTTCGCCCGCGCGGTAAGTTCCGGCGACGTGCGCCCATTCATTAAGCGCGAGCGGTGCGGGCGAGACGGCGTTGACCGTCGAATTATTCGAGTAGACGCCGAGCAGCCCGGTGTCGCTGTAAAAAAGTCCGAACCGCGTGAAATTGCGCGAGGCTTCGCTTTCGACCCAAATCGCGCTGTTGCGGTAAGTTCCGACGGCGAATCCGCGCGGGCGAATCCAGGCTTCGATTGTGCCTTCGGTCTGCCCGCGAAAAATACCGTTCGAGTTGATTTCAACGTGGCTGCCGTTTTGAAAACGAAACGCCTGCCCGACCTTGCCGACGACGAAGCCGGGATTATTCACGAGCGTGCCGTCGCTTACGCCGGTAAAATTGCGCGCGTCGCCGTCGCCGCCGTGCCACGCCGCCAGATTTGCCGGAACTTCAGCCGCCCGAATCAGCGAAAACGAAACATTGTCCGCATAACCGTCGTTGTAAGTCCCGTCCGCGCGCGTCATCAGCACGGTAATTTCGACGTTTCTGGTTGCGGCTGGAATCTATCCGGTCGTCGAGCGGGTCTGATTTACGGTTTTTTTTTTTAGTTATGACGGCGTTAACG
>JALZHR010000047.1 GCA_030860665.1 Acidobacteriota bacterium | reverse complement strand
CCGCTAAACAGCGCCTGCATTCGCGCCCGCTCGGTGATGGTGAAAATATCGCCGATAATCGTCATTCCCAGCGGAATCAGCGCGCCCGCGCCCAGCCCCTGAATCGCGCGAAAGATAATCAATTGCTCCATCGAGGCGGAAACGCCCGACAAGATGGAGCCGAGCAGAAAAACGCCGATGCCGACTTGATAAAGCAAACGCCTGCCGTATAAATCCGAGAGCTTTCCCCAGACGGGAACGGTGACGGTCGAGGTGATTAAGTAAGCTGAAAACACCCAGCTGTAATGATTCAAACCGCCGAGCGAGGCGATGACGGTCGGCATCGCCGTCCCGACCACGGTCGCTTCCAGCGCGGCGAGAAACATTCCCGTCATCACGCCGAGCGTCACCGCCCAGCGGCGGCGCGAAGACATTTCCAGCATCGGCTTTTCCTCGCGCCCTACGCCGAAAGACTTGGTTTCTGCTGAAGCTTCTTCCATTTTTCCCCTTGTCTGAATTATTCGCTGCTTCTACTTTACTGAAAAATCCAAAGTATAAAAAGTTAGCCCGAAACGCGGAAAATTTCCGTTCGCTGCCGCACCGAAAACAAAAAGCGCGCGGCTTGTGTTAAAATCGAAGCCTGAAATCAGGGAGGAAAAATGACGGAAGAAAAAGACGACGAGCAAATGCCGCAGCTTGAGGAAGAAGATTTAACCAGAGAAAACCTGATGGGCGCGGGGCAGCGCATTCTGGGCAATCTCGAAATGATAGGCGGCATCATCACCGGCGACCCGATAACCACAGCCGAAGGCGAATTTAACGACGACGTCGGAAAAATCCATCAGGACAGCGCGCGCGCCCTGACCGCGATTGAACAGAGAGAAGAAGAAGAAACGGAAAACGACGGGTAACGCGGCAGGAATTAAATACGGCTTACCATTCATTAAATTATGAAAGGGCGAATTTTCCCGGGACTGATTTCTTTAGCTCTTGCGATTGGCGTATCCTATTGGTTTTTCGTCGCCGAACCTGATGTTTTTCTATCCACAACGTCGCCGGATAAGACTTATACGTTTGAGCTGACCGGCAACGCGTTCAGTCCGAGCCTTCCCTTTTACGACCACCGGACGAATTTCAATCTTTTTAAAAACAATCGCTCTCTGGTCAAAAATGCACAGGTTATGGCATACGATTTTTTTGATTCGGGCTTTAGCGAAATGTATTCCGGTCACAACTGGGAAAGCGAATCTGTGCTGCGTTTCCGCACGAAAGATTACCGCCGCCGGTCGAGGGAAAATTCGGATTCCCTGACCGTTTCAAACAAAACGAGTAAAAACATCAAATATTTGAGAATTACAGCCGGAGATATGTTTTTTATCTTCGAGATGCCGCCCGATTCGACAGATAAACATTCAGTTCCGCAGCTGGGCGATTTGCCTTGGGTGATGGCTGAAGGCGAGTTTGCCGACGGTCGGCGCATTGATTGGAACGGCGTCAATTTTCTGAACCGGGACAGACAACGACGACAGCAGAATGACTCTCTGGGCTACTGCATTTCCGTGCTTGATGACGGCGTAAAGATTGAAAGCCCGCAGTTGGACGGATTTAACCGCGGCGGCACGAGCCATAAACCGAATGTTCCGAAAGCCCCGGACTGCGATTTTCATTAATAGAAATCTTTAAATCTGGAATACCTATGGAGCCGTTAGCCAGCAGAATCAGACCTTTGACGCTCGACGAGTTTGTCGGGCAGAAACACCTTGTCGGCGAGGGCAAGCCGCTGCGCATCGCCATCGAGCGGGGACACGTTTTTTCGTTTATCCTGTGGGGCACGCCCGGAACCGGAAAAACGACGCTGGCGCGGATGTATGCCAACGCCATCAAAGCCGATTTCTACGAGCTTTCCGCCGTCAGCGCCGGGAAAGAAGACATCCGCAAAATCATCAACAAGCCGCGCGACGAAGAAAGCCGCCCGCGCGTTTTATTTCTCGACGAGATTCATCGCTTCAACAAAGCGCAGCAGGATTTTCTGCTGCCGTTCGTCGAATCGGGCGAGCTGGTTTTAATCGGCGCGACGACCGAAAATCCGAGCTTTGAAGTCATTCCCGCGCTGCTCTCGCGCCTGCGCGTGTTCGTTCTCAATGAATTGACCAATGAAGATATGTCGGAAATCATCGACCGCACCGGCTACGAGCTGGAACAGGACGCGAAAGACTGGCTGATTGCGATGGCGAACGGCGACGCGCGCCAGGCAATCACGATGATTGAAAACACGGCGCGCTTTTACGAAAAAATCACGGTCGAGACTTTAAAAGACACTTTGCAGGCGAAATTCCTGCGTTACGACAAAAAAGGCGAGGAGCATTACAACGTCATCAGCGCCTTTATCAAGTCGATGCGCGCCTCGCAGCCGGACGCGGCGATATATTATCTGGCGCGAATGATTGACGCGGGCGAAGACCCGAAATTCATCGCGCGCCGGATGGTGATTTTCGCATCCGAAGACATCGGGCTGGCGCAGCCGACCGCGCTGGTCGTCGCCAACGCCGTTTTTCGCGCCGTCGAAACCGTCGGCTTGCCCGAAGCCGGAATCAATCTCGCGCACGGCGTCGCGTATTTATCAAACTGCCCGAAGGACAAAAGCGCGTATGACGCTTATATGGAAGCGCTGGAAGACGCCGCAAAATACGGCAATCTGCCCGTGCC
>JALZHR010000045.1 GCA_030860665.1 Acidobacteriota bacterium | reverse complement strand
GCGTAAACGCTGCGCGTCGTCTGAAACGGGTAGCTCGACATATCGAGCCAGCCCGTCGTCGGACCGTTGTCGGTGCTGGCGGCGAAATAAATATACTTGCCGTTTTTATCGAAAGCGGCGTAGCGCGCATCCGACAAGCCGTCGGTCAGCTGCGCCGCCTTGCCCGTTTCGAGCGAGTAAACGTGAACCGCGCAGAGGCGATTTTTCAATTGTTTCGTGTAAACAATCCAGCGACTGTCCGGCGACCAGTTCGGGTCAAGCACGGGAAACGGATTTTCGTAAGTGTTCGTATCGACCTTGACCAGATTTCCCTTTTCGATGTCGAGATAAAGGACGTTCAGACGCTTGTCGGTGAACAGAATTTTTTTGCTGTCGGGCGAAAATTTGGGCGAATAAAAATAAGACGATGGGTTGCCGAGGCTGATTTTTTTCACCTCGCCCATTCCGCTCTGGTCGCGCAAATGCAGCGCATATTCGCCGCCTTCGTCCGAGAAATAAGCAATCCATCTGCCGTCGGGCGACCACGCCGGGTCGCGCTCGGCGACGCCGGGCGAGTTCGTCAGATTCCGCGCGTTTCCTTTTTCTACGGGAACGCTCAGGATTTCGCCGCGCGCCTCGAAAATCGCCCGCATTCCGGTCGGCGAAACGGCGACGTTCTGCACGCGTTGCGCGACCCGCTCGTAACGCGGGCGAACCTGCGGCAAATCGCCGCTCAAGGCGATACTGACCTTGCTCGTTTTGCCCGAAGCCGGGTCGTAAACGTTTATCGAGCCGAACTGCTCGTAAACGACGCCTTCCGGTCGCGCCGAAAAAGTTTTTAAATCGAATCCGGTATTATTGACCGCCTGCGTCACTTTTCGCGTCCGCGTATCGTAGGCGTAAAGCGTGACGCTGCGCCCGCTGCGGTCGGAGAGAAAATAAATGCGGTCGCCGACCCATTGCGGCGCGAAGTCGTTGGAATTCTGGCGCGGTATTTCCTCGACGCTCGAATCCGACAAATTGCCAATCCAGATTTTCGTCGTTCGCCCGCCGCGATACATTTTCCACTGCTGGAAAGCCGCACCGAGCGGCATATAGGCGAGCCGAGAGCCGTCGGGCGAAAACGAAGCGACGCCGCCCGCCATCGGAAACGGCAGTTCGGTCGGCAAGCCCTCGCCCGTGACGGGCATCGTATACATTTTCGCCATCGGCATCCCGGCGGCGCGTCCCGACAGAAAAACGACGCGGCTGCCGTCCGGCGTCCAGCCGATGACCGTGTCCGCGCCCGGATGAAACGTGATGCGCCGCGGCTCGCCGCCCGTCGCGGGAATGATGAAGGTGTCGACGTTCCCGTCGTATTCGCCGGTAAAGGCAATCCAGTTTCCGTCGGGCGAAAATATCGGGCTCGATTCATTGCCGATGCCGCTCGTCAGGCGTTCGGCTGTGCCGCCCGCGCGCGCGACTTTCCATAAATCGCCGCCGTAAACGAAAACAATATCGGTTTTATTCATCGTCGGCTGGCGAAACAGCGTCGGATTTTCGCCCTGCTGCTGCTGCTGCTGCTGCTGCTGCTGCTGCTGCTGCTGCTGCTGCGCCGAAGCTGCGATTGAAGCAACGAGTAAAATTAAAATAATTAAGACGATTTTTTTCATTATCTCTCCTGTCATTGGATTTGGGATTTGGGATTGCGGATTGCGGATTGGCTTATTGTTTTATAATTCAATCCGATTTCAATTATCTAAATCCGCAAATTCAGGATTGTCTTAAATCCCAAATCCCGAATCCGAAATCCCAAATTGCTACGGTCTGCCCAAGCCCGAATCCTTGTGCAGATTCGGATACGGCGGGCGCTTGTATTCCTTCGGCGGATTTTTCTGAAGCTCCGCCATCAGGTATTCGACCGCTTTTTCGAGCTGCGGGTCGCGCCCCGCGCGCCAGAGCGCCGGGTCGTATTCGACCTCGATGTCCGGCGCGACGCCGACGTTTTCGACTTCCCACTCGCCGCTTAGCCCGTAAACCGCGCCGTTCGGCGCGCGGATGCTGCCGCCGTCCATCAGCGTCGGAATGCCGGAAGCGCGAACCAAACCGCCCCACGTGCGCTTGCCGATGAGCGGACCGACTTTCAGTTTTTTGAAAAACCACGGCATCGCGTCGCCGCCCGAACCGGCTAACTCGTTAATCAGCATCGCTTTCGGTCCGTAAATCGCGCCCGCCGGAACGTTCCAGTCCTTGCCGTCGCGGAAAGCGATTTTGGCGAGTTGCTGGCGATTCAGATATTCGACCACGTAATCGGCGAGCAAGCCGCCGCCGTTGAAGCGCTCGTCGATGACCGCGCCCTGTTTGTCCGTCTGCGCGAAAAAGTAGCGGTTGAAGCTCGTGTAGCCGGGACCGCCCGTGTTCGGGATGTAAACGTAAGCGAGCTTGCCGCCGCTCAATCTATCGACCGTGCGCCGGTTGTCTTCAATCCAGGCGAGATTTCGCAATCCGGCTTCGTTTGCGACCGGGACGACCGTCACTTCGCGCGCGCCTTTTCCGTCGGGGCTTGCGCCGACCCTGATGACGACCTGCTTGTTCGCCGTGCTTTCAAAAAACTGATAGACGTTGTCGGTCGCTTTGACTTCCCTGCCGTTGACGGCTAATAAATATTCGCCCGCTTTGACATTGACGCCCGGCGCGGTCAGCGGCGCGCGAAGCTGCGGATTCCAGTTTTCGCCGTTGTAAACGCGGGCGAAGCGATAACGCCCGTTCTCAATCGCGTAATCCGCGCCTAAAAGCCCGCCCGCAACGAAATTCGGTCGCGGCTGGTCGCCGCCGCCGATAAACATATGCCCGACGCCGATTTGGTTCAGCATCTCGCGGAAAAGATAATTCAAATCGTCGCGGTGCACGACCGATTCGACATACGGCGCATACAGTCTTCTCGCTTTTTCGATGTCCAGCCCGTGCGTGTTCGGGTCGTAGAAGAAATCGCGCTCGCCGCGCCAGATTTCGTTGAACATCTGTTTCCACTCGACGCGCGGGTCGACGTAAACTTCCATATCGGTCGTTTTAACGATGCCTTCGCCCGGTCGCGCCGGCTGCGTCGTCGAAACCAGATACCACGCCGGTCCCTGCACGTAAAGCATTTTTTCGCCGTTTGCCGAGATGTCGAAGCCGCCGACGCCGGTTTTCACTTCCTCGAATTTGCGTTTGTCCAAATCGAATTTGTGCAGCGTCATCCCGAACTGTCCCGGCTGCTGCGCCTGCGGAATTTCCGTGATATATAAAATTCCCGCTTTGCCCGCCCAAAGCCCGTTGTAATTGCGCGCCGGAATCTGCGTGACGCTAATTACACGCTGGTCGATGGCTTCCAAATCTATGCGCGTCGGCTCGGGCTGTTTTTGCTGCTGCGCCGCCGGTTTCGGCTGCTCGGCAGGCGTCGGGCTGGGCGCGGGCGTCGGATTTTCGGCAGGCGTCGCGCCCGGCGTCGCCGACGGAACGGGCGAAGGCGTCACGGTCGGCACGACCACCGGCGGCTCGTCTCTTCTCTCGGGCTGAACCTTTTCCTCGTCGCTTTCCGGCGCGAGCGGCGACGGAATATCGCTGCGCAGAACGATGGCGTAAATGCTGCGCGAGGTCTGGTGCGCGATGCCCGAAAGGTCGGCGAAGCTGATGGTCGGACCGACGTTCGTGCTCGCCGTGAAAAAGACGTATTTTCCGCTTTTATCGAAAACGATGTGACGCGCGTCGCCCAGCCCGTCGGTGATTTGATGACGCTGATTTTTGTCGAGCGAATACAGGTAAACGGCGCGCAGGCGATTGTCGAGCTGCCGGACGTATGTAATCCAGCGGCTGTCGGGCGACCACGAAGGCTCTAAAACGTCAACCAAATCAGCGAAAGTGTTGGCGTCGACTTTAACGTTCGTTCCCTTTTCGATATCGACATACCAGAGGCTGACGTCGTGGCGATTATAGGCGATTTTCTTGCTGTCCGGCGACCAGACGGGCGAAGAGAAAAATCCCGGCTTGCCGTCGCCGAGCGCGATTTTTTTCACCTCGCCCATCCCGGTCTGGTCGCGCAGGTGCAGCATATATTCGCCGGATTCGTCCGAGAAATATGCAATCCATTTGCCGTCGGGCGACCAAGCCGGGTCGCGCTCCATCACGGCGGTCGTGTTCGTCAGGTTGCGCGGGTCGCCTTTATCGGCGGGCGCGCTCAAAATCTCGCCGCGCGCCTCGAAAACGGCGCGGATGCCGGTCGGCGAAACGGCGACGTTCGAGATGCGACCGCCGACTTTTTCATAACGCGGACGCACGCCGGGAAAATCTCCGGCGACGCGGATGTTTACCTTTTTCGCGCTTTTCGAGCCGGCTTCGAGCGTGTAAATCGCGCCGAACTGCTCGTAAACAATCGTGTCGCCGTTTGCCGAGGCGTATTTTATGTCAAGCCCTTTGTTTTCAACCATCTGCTCGACCCGCTTCGATTTCGTGTCGAACGAGAAAAGCGTCACGACTCCATTGTTGCGGTCGGAGAGAAAGTAAACTTTGTCGCCGAGCCACATCGGGCATTTGTCGTTCGAGTTATCGCGCGGCACTTTTTCGATGGTCGAATCCGCGAGCTTCGCAATCCAAATCGGCTGCGTCTGACCGCCTTTGTAGCGTTTCCAGTCGCTCTGCCACTGCGAAAGCGGCTCGTAGGCGACGTATTGCCCGTCGGGCGAAAGCCAGCCGCGGTCAGCCATCGGCAGCGGGACTTCAAACGGCAAGCCCGCGCCGTCGACCGGAAAAGTGTAGAGGCGCGAAAAGCCGGAGCTGCTGTTGCGCGTCGAAGCGAACAGGACGCTTCTGCCGTCGGGCGTCCAGCCGGAGACTTCGTCGAGCGACGGGTGAAAGGTCAGCCGTTTCGGGACGCCGCCCGCCGCCGGAACAACGTAAACATCGACGTTTCCGTCGTATTCGCCGGTAAAGGCAATCAGGCTGCCGTCGGGCGAAAAGTAAGGATTTGTTTCGATGCCGATGCCCGCCGTCAGTCTTCTGGCGTCGCCGCCCGCGCGCGGCACAATCCACAAATCGCCGCCGTATGAAAAAACGATGTCGGTTCGGCTGACGGTCGGCTGGCGAAACAGCGTCGGCTGGCTCGTTTGTGCAAAAGACGAAACGAGAGCCGCGAGCAGAATTAAAACGTTTAAGATGATTTTTTTCACTTTGATTTTTCCTCCGGTAATTGCGCCTGTCGATAAAATTTTCGCGTCCCGGCGCGCAAAAGCCCGCGCGTCGCTTCCGCTGGCGGCTCGCCGCGAGCGCGAGCCGGACCGCTTAACAGTCGCCCCGAACTTTTTGTTTTTTCTTCTCCGGTCAGTTTGGATAAGCGGAAAGCCCGCGCGTTTTCGGCAGATGATTCAAGTCTTCAGAACAAACGTTTTGAAGTTTTTTCGAGTCGCGGAAATTGTTCCGGGATTCAAAGCTGCCGCGTCAGATTTAACCTCAATTAACTTCCGGCAATCACCGACGAGTTTACTATTGACCGAAATAGATACGTGCAAATCTATGAAAAGTTTTACGCAAGGATAAATTTATCGGGCGGGATTTCCAAATCCGCGAGAAAAATCCGGTCGCAGCCGTTCCGAATCGTTGATTTCAGCCGGGGCAAAAGCGTCTTTCGGCGATTCCGGACGAGAGAAATGCGCTCTGCTTTCGCGCGTTTTTCGCTCGGAATCGGGTTAGTTCGATTCGGACGACGGTCTTCAAAATCCGCTCGCCGCGGGCGCGGCGATTATCTGCCCGCCGCGGGCGGCGAAAACATTCAAGACATTTAAAACAAAAAGCTTTGCCCCGCGCCTCTCGAGTTTTAAAAGAAACGTTTTTCTGTTATATTTCGGGCACTCGAATCCTGTTGACATAAACCGAAAATCGTTTTTAACAGATTTCGGTTGAAATTTAATTTCCGAAGGCTAAAAGTCCGCGACAGCCTGCGTATTCGTCTGCTGACTTCCTGTTTCCACCATGACTAAAGAAAATGCCGTAACGCAGGAAAACTTTGACCTGCTTTTGAACTGGCTCGACCGCAACCGGGAAATCGCCGGGCAAAAATACGAAAAAATCCGCCGGCGTCTGATACGCATTTTTCTCGGTCGCGGCTGCGCCGAAGCCGAAGAACTAGCCGACGAGACCATCAACCGCGTCACGCAGAAGCTGCCGCAGGTCGCCGCCAGCTATGTCGGCGAGCCGACGTTTTATTTCTACGGCGTGGCAAATAAAATTCATCTCGAATGGCTCCGCAGGCAGAAAAAGGCAATCCATTTGCCGTTAAGCGAAAGGAATAACCATAGCGAAATCGAATCGGACGCTTTGACGAAGGAAGCGGAGACAACGGCGGCGGAATACGAATGCCTGCGAATCTGTCTCGAAGCTCTGCCCGGCGACGACCGACGCCTTATCGTCGAATATTACGAGGAAGAGAAAAGCGTCAAAATCGAAAAGCGCCGCAAGCTGGCGGAGGAGTGCGGAATCAGCCTCAGCACGCTTCAGGTCAAAGCGTTCCGGATTCGCGCCCGGTTAAAGGGATGCCTGCAAAAATGTCTCGCCGGAAAAAACCGGGATTGAAAGGTTTTTCAGATTTCTGACATAACACTATGGAACAAGCGGAAAAGAAAATGAACGGAAACTCCAGCCACGAAAAGGAAACTCTCAGAAAATATCTTCTGGGAGTCCTGTCGGATAGAGAAGCCATGCGTAAAATAGAAGAAAATTTACTGCTCGACGACGATTTTGAAGAGCGCCTCTCAATCGCTGAAGACGAGCTGCTGGAAGAATATCTGGACGGTTCTCTTTCCGAAACCGAGCGACGACATTTTCTTCAATTTTTCCTCGTTACGCCCGAAAGAAAAGAAAGGCTGCGATTTATCCGCGATTTGAGAAAATATGCCGTCAGCAACAGCGGCGTCAAAACCGACCTCGCCGCTGACGCTCAAAGAGGCGTCGAAGCTTCCGGAGAAAAAAAACCGTTTTTTAACTGGCGCGATTTATTCGCTTCGCCTGCCGTGCGTTTCGCCGTCGTCGCCCTGATTATCTGCGGTCTGGGTTTCGCCGCCTGGCGTCTGGTCTTTTACCAGTCATACGTCGACAAAGGGCTGGCTCAATTGCGCGTCGCCTATCGCGGGCAGCGACCGGTCGAGCCGCGCACGACCGTAAATCTCGAATACGCGCCGTTTTCCGATACCCGCAGCGCGAATCGGGACGGCGCGGTGGCGGACGCGCGCGCCCGTGACCGCGCCTTCAGCTTTCTGCGCGATGCGACCGAAAACGAGTCGGACGCCGAGGCTTTCCACGCCTACGGGCTTTTTTTTCTGTCTGAAAAGGAATTCGACAAGGCTCTGGATGAATTTAATCGCGCCCTGAGTCTTGCGCCGCGAAACGCCCGGCTGCACAGCGACATCGGCGCGGCTTATCTGGAAAAAGCCGGTTATCTGAGCGGAGACGAACAGCAGTCGCAGTTTTCCCGCAATATCGATTCCAGCCTTGAACATCTCAACCGCGCGCTGGAACTGGACGAAAATCTTCCGGAAGCGCTCTTTAACAAAGCCCTGGCTCTGGAAAAAATACCCGCGCCCGAGCAGGCGCGCCAGGCTTGGCGAAAATATCTCGAAAAAGATTCGACCTCGGATTGGGCGAAGGAAGCGCAGCGAAGGCTTCAGGCGCTCGAATCGCAGAAATCGCAGAGTCTTTCCGCCGAACAACTGGAAAAAGCCTTTTTAGAAGCCTTTCGCCGCGGCGATGCCGCCGGAGCCGGGCAGTTGATAAGCCGGAACCGGGAATTAATCACGGTAAAATACCTGCCGCAAGCTCTGGCTGTATCCTTCGTCAAAGCCCCGGGCAATGAAAGAGACGAATATTTGCGGGCTTTAATCTACGCGGCGGAACTGGAAGAAAAAAACATCGACGATTCAGCAGCCGGAAATCTCGCCTCTTTCTACGCAAAGATTTCCGAGCCGAATCTGGAACTGGTAAAACAGGCTCAGGCTCTGCTGCTGAACAGCTATAAACTGTGCCTGGATAACGAAACGGAGAAGGCGCTGGCGGAAGCCGGACGCGCGCGGCAGCTTTTTCTGCAAGCCGGCGACGATTACGAAGCCGCTCTGTCTCAATTCATTATCGTCTATTGTCTCGTCCAGAACGAAGACTACAGGGAGAGTCTGGCGGCGGCGCAGAATCTGGCGAACTTCTGCCGTCAGAACAATTATAAATGGCTGCTCTCGCACACTCTCTACTGGCTGGCGGCGGCGCAGCGGCTAACCGGAGACTCGGCGAAAGCCAAGCTGAGCTACAAGGATTGTCTTAATCTGGCGAGAGAAACGCGCGACCCTCAGATTCTGCAAAAAATTCTTATCTCCTTTGCCAACCGCAGTAAATTTGTCGGTGAAAATCAGGTTTCGCTTGAATACCTGCAACAGGCTTTCAATGCGCTGGCGAGCGCGCGAGCCGTGAGCGCGCGGGAAAAATGGAGAAGCTACAGCGACAGCATCGAGATTTTGTCTTCGCTCGGGCTTTACAATATGGCGGAAGCCGTCTCGCTGGAAAACTTTCAGATAGCGAAGGATTCGGAAAGACCTGTGCTTATAGCCTTTTCACAGCTCGATAACGGCATCGTCAACGCGCAGGCTGAAGATTACGAAGAAGCCAGATTCTGGCTTAATGAAGTAAGGCAAAATGCCGAAACAAAATCTGGGAGCGGCTCCCGCACGGAACTTTTAGCCAAATCGCTCCTGACGCTCGGTTATGTGGAAAGAAGACTTGGAAACTATGCGCAGGCGGCAAAGTTTTACGACGAAGCGCTGGCGACCGTCGAAAATACACAGG
>JALZHR010000043.1 GCA_030860665.1 Acidobacteriota bacterium | reverse complement strand
CTTCTGCCGCTTCTTTAATGGCGCTGATAACATTTTCCGCCGCGTGTCCGAGAATCATCGGTCCCCACGAGCCGATGTAGTCGATAAACTCGTTGCCGTCCGCGTCGAACATCTTCGAGCCTTTCGCTTTTTGGATATAAAGCGGCTCGCGCCCGACGGATTTAAACGCGCGAACCGGCGAATTGACGCCGCCCGGCATATGCTTCTGCGCTTCCGCAAATAATCTGCTGCTGTTTGATGTGTTCATTTTTTAATTCAATTTCAACCGCAGATTGACACGGATAAACACGGGATAAAAACAAACACGGATAATAAAAAGATTTATCTGTATATCTTATCTATTCTGTTTTAATCCATCTCGTGTTTATCCGTGTCAATCTGCGGTTAATAATTCCTAAATCAGTTTTGCGGCTTCCTTCGCAAAATATGTAATTATCACGTCCGCTCCGGCGCGTTTTATCGAGGTCAGAACTTCCATCATCACTTTTTCGCCGTCGAGCCAGCCGCGTTCAGCCGCCGCTTTTATCATCGAATATTCGCCGCTGACGTTATACGCCGCTACCGGAATGTTGAAATTATCTTTGGCGCGGCGAATCAAATCCAGGTAGGAAAGCGCCGGTTTGACCATCACGACGTCCGCGCCTTCCTGAATGTCGAGGGCGATTTCGCGCATCGCTTCGTCGGAATTTCCCGTGTCCATCTGGTAGGATTTGCGGTCGCCGAACTGCGGCGCGCTTTCCGCCGCCTCGCGAAAAGGTCCGTAAAAGGCGGATGAAAATTTCGCCGAATAAGCCATCACGGGCGTTTCCGCAAAGCCGTTCTGGTCGAGAATTTTTCGGATTGCAGCGACGCGCCCGTCCATCATATCCGACGGCGCGACGATGTCCGCGCCGCTTTCGGCGTGCGACAGCGCCTCTTTCGCCAGCAGCTTGAGCGTTTCGTCGTTCTGCACGTATTCGTTTTCAATCACGCCGCAATGCCCGTGCGAAGTGTATTCGCAAAGACAGACGTCCGTGATGACGAGCATTTCGGGAAATTCCTTTTTCGCGGCGCGCACGGCTTTTTGAATGATTCCGTTCGCCTTATACGCGCCCGAGCCGATTTCGTCTTTCGCTTCGGGAATGCCGAAAAGCAGAATCGAATTGATGCCGAGCTTCATCAGCTCTTCGCATTCGCGCAGAATATTGTCGACCGACATCTGAAAATTGCCGGGCATCGAGCCGATTTCCTTTTTCACATCGCTGCCCTCGACGACGAACAACGGGTAAATAAAATCTTTTTTCGATAGCGAAGTTTCCCGGAACATATCCCGCAGTGCGGCGGTTTTTCGCAAACGGCGCAGGCGCGTGACGGGAAAATTCGGGTAAATTTGATGATTCATCTTTAAAACAATTATCGTCCACAAATAAGAAAAAGATGTTTTTATTTAAAATCAGCTTTCTATATTTTGATTTATCCGTGTTTATCAAGCCGCAAAGCCTGCTTCATCTGTGGACTATTTTTCCTGCTCCTTCAAAAAATCCTTAATCTCGACGGCAATCTGCGCCGCGTTTTTTATGCAGTCGCTGACCGAGATGCCGCGATAAAAATTGCTGCAAAAGAAAATTCCGGCGTTTCGCCGCTTGAAATCTTCGATTGATTCCACAATTTTCTCATAACCGATGTCGTATTGCGGAATCGCCTTTTCCCATTTTTTCACCTTTGCGAAAACGGGCGCGCCGCTCAAGCCGAGAATCGAATTCAGCTCTTCGAGCGCGATTTTTATCAATTCGTCTTCGCCGCCGCTGCTCGTTTCAACCAGCCCGGCGTTTCGCGCGCCGCCGATAAAGGTCGTCAAAAGATGAAAGCCCGCCGGAGCGCGATTCTTGAAAATCACCGAATTCCAGAGACTTCCGAGAATCTTTCGTCGCTCCAGCTTCGGAATCAGAAAGCCGAAACCGTCCAAACCGAATTTTATATTTTCCTTTCTAAAAGCTGCGAAAACGACGGCGACCGGCGGATGATAAATGCCTGCAAGTTGTTCGGATAACCGGACATCCATATTTTTCACGAGACGCGCGGCGACGAACGAAGGCGTGGAAATTATGACCGCATCAAACGACGCCGCGTTTATGTTCTCGTTGCTCGTCGCCAGCTTATACTTCCCGTTTTCCGCTTTTTCTACCTCGAAAGCCTCGACCTTTAATCTGACGCTTTCGCCCAGATTTTCGGCTAACCTGTCGGTTAAGGTCTGCATCCCGTTTTTAAACGAAACGGTGCGCGAAGCGTTTTTCGGGATTTTCGATTTCTTTTCCTTCGGCGAAAAAATCGCGCCTCGCAAAAGGCTGCCGTAATTTTTCTCCAGCTCGAACAGCTTCGGAAAAGCCGATTTGATGCTCAGATTGTCGGGATTTCCGGCGAAAATCCCCGAAATAAACGGGTCGACGGCGTAATCGACAATCTCGCGTCCCAAACGCCGCGCGAAAAATTCGGAAATCGACTCGTCGTCCGCCGCTTTCGTATTGATAAAAGGCTCTTTCAGAAGCCGTAATTTCGCTTTGGCGGAAAAGCTCCGGCTGCCGATTAAGCCGACGATTTTCATCGGCAAAGCCTGTAACGCGCCGTTTTTTAAAATATATCTTTTTTTCGCGCTCGAATCGGCGTAGGCGATTTCCGGCGTTAAATCGAGTTCGGCGATAAGCTCGAATAAATGTTCGGCGACGAGCGTGCTGTTCGGTCCGTGTTCAATCAAAAATCCGTCCGCCGTCCGCTCGGTTTTGATATTCC
This sequence comes from Acidobacteriota bacterium, assembly GCA_030860665.1. Lineage (GTDB taxonomy): Bacteria > Acidobacteriota > Blastocatellia > Pyrinomonadales > Pyrinomonadaceae > JALZHR01. The sequence goes on along the minus strand of JALZHR010000043.1, from coordinate 15,704 downwards.
CGCCGACCGAATCGCCTTTTTCGAGCAGCGTGATTTCAAAGCCCTGCTTTTTCAGATGATAAGCCGCGCAAAGCCCCGAAATCCCGCCGCCGATAATACAGACCGATTTATTCATTTATTTTTAGCCGCACGCGCGAAAAACGGGAAACGTATCTTATCGAATCTTTCATTTTCCAGCCGCCGTTGCCCGTTTCCCGTTTTCCTGCTCCAGTTTTTGCCAGACCAACTGCGCCAGAGCGTCGATAAATTTCGGCGAATCGTTCAAGCCGACGGTCACTTCAAACTGCTCGACGCCCGCGTTTTTTGCCAGGTGGCGAAACTCGATGCCGACTTCAAACAGCGTTTCCAGATGGTCGGAAGCAAACGCAATCGGCACGACCAGCATATTTTTGACGCCTTGCGCGGCAAGCTCAGCGATGGTGTCAGGCGTCGAAGGCTTGAGCCATTTCTGCGGTCCGACTTTCGATTGATAGCAAAGGCTGTTTGCCTGCGAAAAATTGCCCTGTTTAACAACGGTATCGACGGTTTTTTTGATGTGACCGGAATACGGGTCGCCCGCGCGGACGAGCTTCATCGGCGTTCCGTGCGCGCTGAAAAGAATGTGCACGTCGCGACGCTTTTCAGCCGGAAATTTTTCCAGACCTTCGTTGATGCGCTCGACAAAAGCGTCGATATACGGCGGAAAATCGTAATAAGATTCGATTAAGCTCCATTCCAGTCCGCCCGAATTTTCCGCTCTTAAGGCGAGCTGCTTTTCCCACTCCTTGACGCTGGATTCGGTCGTCGCTTTGGAATATTGCGGGTAAAGCGGCAGCAGAATGACTTTTTCGATGCCGTCTTTTTCGATTTCGGCGAGCGCCTCTTCCGTCAGCGGATGCCAGTAACGCATCGCGACGTAAACCTTTGCCGGAATTTTCTCGTTTAATTTCCGCTCCAGAAGACGCGCCTGCTGCAATGTGAAATCCTTGAGCGGAGATTTGCCGCCGATTTGCTTATACTGCTCCTGAATGCGCGGATGCCGCTTGCTGGAGATGAGCTTCGCCAGTCGTTTTCGGAACAAAAAGCTGAGAGGAAAGTCGATAATATCCGGGTCGTTGAAAAGATTGAACAAAAAAGGCTCGACCGCTTCGAGCGAATCCGGTCCGCCGAGATTTAATAAAACTACACCGATTTTTTCCTGCATTTTTAAAACCAATCAAGCCGCAGATTTACGCAGGTAAACGCGGATAAGAAAAGATTTGGAACAACGGATTAACACCGGGCTGCACGGATTTATTTTTATCCTGTCTATCCAGCCGCGCAGCCTACTTTTAAATCCGCGTTTGTCTGCGTAAATCTGCGGCTAAAAATTCCTTAAACCGTCTTTGAAAAAACAGGTTTCTCCTTCATCATTTTCTCTAAATACGCGTCGAAGCACATCGCCACGTTTCTGATAATCAGGATTCCCGAGCCGACGATTCTGATTTTATCGGCGTCGTTTTCCAGTAATCCGTCGCGCAGGAAAACGTCCAGTTTTTTTATGTCGGCGGCGAAATAATCTTCAAAATCAATGCCGAATTTCGCTCCGATGTCGCGCTTGTCGATTTCCAGATGACACATCAACTGCATAATCGTTTCCTTGCGAATGTGGTCGTCCGGCGTCATCCGGTAGCCGACGTTAGTCGCCGCCTCGCCGCTTTCGACTCTGCGGTAATAATCCTTTAAATTCTTTAAATTCTGCGCGTAGATGTTCCTGAACTGGCTGATTGCCGACAGCCCGAAAGCGTAAACGTCGCAGCCCGCTCTGGTCGAATAGCCTTGAAAATTGCGATACAGAGTGTTGTTTTTCTGCGCGATTGCCAGCTCGTCCGTCGGCTTGGCGAAATGGTCGAGCCCGATATACACGTAGCCCGCGCCGAGCAGTTTTTCAATCGTCATCTTGAAGATATTGAGCCGCTCGTCGGGCTTAGGGATAGCTTCCGCCGGAATGACGTTCTGATGTTTTTTGAGCCACGGGACGTGCGCGTAATTGAAAACGGCGATGCGGTTCGGCGAAATATCTATAATTTTTTCGACCGTTTCCGCAAACGATTCGAGCGTTTGAAAAGGCAAGCCGTAAATCAAATCCAGATTGACGCTTTCAAAGCCGAGCTGGCGCGTCCAGCGGACGGCGTCGCGCGTGATTTCTTCGGACTGAATCCGGTTAATCGCCTTCTGCACCTGCGGGTTAAAATCCTGCACGCCCATACTGACGCGGTTAAAACCCGATTCGCGAAAAGCCTCGACGTGCTGGAAAGTCAGCCCGCGCGGGTCGATTTCGATGCTCGCCTCGATGTCCGCGGCAAAATCGAACCGGCTTTTGATAAACGCGCCGACATCGCGGATTTCTTCCGGCAAAAGATACGAAGGCGTGCCGCCGCCCCAGTGCATCTGCGCGATTTGTCGCTTTCGCGAAACGAGCGGCGCGATTTGCTCGATTTCTTTTTTCAGATATTCGTTGTATTCGCGAATCATCCGGCGGTCGCGCGAAACCATCATATTGCAGCCGCAGAAATAGCAGAGCGATTCGCAGAAGGGAAAGTGAAAATAAAGCGAAATCTCGCTCGCGCTTTCCGCCTCATCGGAATTGGTGTGGATAATCTCGTTTTTGAAATCTTCCGCCGTAAATTCGGGCGAGAAAACCGGCGCGGTCGGATACGAAGTGTAACGCGGTCCGGGCTGGTTAAATTTTTTGAGGACGTCGATATCGATTTCTTTAAAACTACTCATTTTTCTTAAGAGGCGGAAATCCAAGCGTCAGCGCGGGCGCATAAATGTAATAAATTCAAAATATTAGCAAAAAAACTGCGCCCTTGCTTACGCGCGGGCTTCTGCCTTGTCAGTCGCGATTACCCTAACTTTGCGCGATTTGTTGTTCGTGATATTCGATGCTCAATTCACGAACGCAGTTCACAAAATAACGCGCGTTTTCGACCGGAGTCTGCGGCAGAATGCCGTGTCCGAGATTGAAAACGTGTCCCGCGCCGCGCCCGAATTTCCGCAAAATCTTCGCCGTTTCTTCTTTAATCTTTTCCTTCGGCGCGAACAAAACGCACGGGTCGAGATTGCCCTGAATCGCTTTGCCGTCCCCGACCTCGCGGCGCACGTCGCCGATGTCTTTCGTCCAGTCGATGCCGAGAACGTCGCATTTCAAATCAGCCAGTTGCCGCATCGAAGCGACGCCTTTGGCGAAGACAATCACCGGCGCGCCGCCCGTTTCCAGCCGCTCGCAGATATATCTGATGTAGCGAAGCGAAAATTCCTCGAAATCCCACGGCGACAAGATTCCCGCCCACGTGTCGAAAATCTGCACGGCGTCGCATCCGGCGCGGATTTTGGCGTTCAGGTAATCGACGACCGAATCGGCGAGCTTCTGCAAAAGCTCGTGCGCCGCTTCCGGCTCGTTGTAAATAAAGCTCTTGACGACGTCGAAGCTTTTCGAGCCTTTGCCCTCGACCATATAAGTCGCCAGCGTCCACGGCGCGCCGGAAAAACCGATTAAGGGAGCGCGTCCGGCGAGCTTTTCCTTCGTCAGCTTTATCGCTTCAAAAACATAATTCAGCCGCTCGTTTACGCCTTCCGTCGCGAGAGAATTTATCTGCTCGCGGCTTCTGAGCGGATTTTCAAAAACCGGACCGCGCGATTCGACGATTTCCAGGTGCATTCCCATCGCTTCGGGAATGACCAGAATGTCGGAAAACAAAATCGCCGCGTCGACGTCGATAATGTCAATCGGCTGCACCGTGACTTCGCTCGCCAGCTCGGGCGTTTTGCACAAAGTCAGAAAATCGCTTTTCTCGCGAATCGCGCGATATTCGGGCAGATAACGCCCGGCTTGCCGCATAATCCAGACCGGCGTTCTTTCAATCGCCTGCCGCTTGCAGGCTCTGATAAATAATGAATTTTCGCTCAAAATAAGTTAATAAATGCAAAATTCAAAATGCAAAGTGCAAAATGGAAGGATTAATTTAATTCTTAAATTTTCTTCCTGATATTTTGCATTTTGCATTTTGCGTTTTGCATTGGATTAAATACTCAATCAACCCGGAAGCGAAATCTTCGGCGCTCGCTTTCGGAGAAATAAATTTGACTTTCAGATTCAGGGCGGCGGCTTTTTTCGCCGTCGTCGCGCCGATTGCCGCGATTTTTATTTCATCGCTCAGCGATTTTTCGCCGAACGTTTTCATAAAACTTTCGATTCCCGACGGGCTGAAAAAACAAATCCATCCGATTTCGCCGCGCCGCAGGTTTTCGCCGGTTTTATCGACCAGCGTTTTATCAACCCGATTTTCAATCGTCCGGTAAACGATAACTTCGTCGATTTCCGCGACCGTTTTCAAAAGCTCCGGAATCGCCCGCAGGCTTTTGTCGCCGCGCAGAAACAGAAATCTTTTTCCGGCGAACTCGCTCTTTTCAAAAGAGTTTATAAACTCTTCAGCCGTATTCGCGCTTTCGCGAAAAACGGTTTCAAAGCCCGCGTTTTCAAATAATAATTTCGTCCTGCCGCCGAGAACGTAAATTTTTCCGCCGAATCCGTCTTTAGCTTTCCTTTGCAGAAAAACTTCCGCCGCTCGCGGGCTGGTGAAAAATAAGCCGTCGTATTTTTCCGGCGTTTTCAGCTTTTCGTCCATCTGCGCGCCCGAATCTTCGACGGGCGAGGTCTCGATCGCCGGAAAATTTATAATTTCAAAGCCGTTTTCCCTAAGCCGCAGGCTGAACTCATCGAATTTACGGACGACTAAAATTAGCGGCGACTTTTTCAAATTACTGCTTCCTCAGTTTTTTCAACCGTTTCGCGCGTCCGTTCAAGCAATCCGCTCGCGCCCCGGGCGATTAAATTCTGCGCCAACTGCCTGCCCAGTTCGGCGGCGTTTTCCTTTTCGCCCGAAATCGCGTCGCGCAAGTTTACGCTTCCGTCCAGATTTCCAGCCATTCCTTCCAGATAAATTTTATCATCTTTCAAAGACGCATACGCGCCTATCGGAACCTGGCAGCCGCCTTCGAGCGCGCGCAGAAAGCTGCGTTCCGCCGTGACGCAAATTTCGGTCGCCGCGTCGTTCAGCGGTTCAAGCAATTTCTTTAACTGCTCGTCGTCGCTGCGGATTTCGACGCCCATCGCGCCCTGGCTGACCGCCGGAAGCATAATCTCGAACGGAATAACCTGTGTGATATGCGCGTCCAAGCCGAGGCGGCGTATGCCCGCGTAGGCGAGAATCATCGCGTCCAGTTCTGATTCTTCAAATTTTTTCAGCCGCGTCGGGACGTTTCCGCGAATCTCGAAAATCTGCAAATCGGGACGGTAATTCAAAAGCTGGCTTTTGCGCCGCAAACTGCCGGTCGCCACTTTCGCGCCCTGCGGCAAATCGTCAATCGAGCGGGCGCGTTTGGCAATCAAAACGTCGTTCGGCGTTTCGCGCGCCGATACCGCGCCGATTGATAAGCCCGCGGGCTGGACGGTCTGCAAATCTTTCAGGCTGTGCACCGCCAAATCTATCTCGCCGCTTAAAAGTGCGTTTTCAATCTGTCGCGTGAATAAGCCTTTATCGCCGATTTTCGCGAGCGCGACATCAATTAATTTGTCGCCCGTGGTTTTGATAATCCTGATTTCGAGGTCGAGCGCGGGAAAAGATTCTTCGAGCTTTGCGCGCACGAAATTCGTCTGCCAGAGCGCAAGGTCGCTCCCGCGCGAGCCGATAATCAGATTGCTTCTACGCATCCGCCAGAACCTCGAACGCCGCGTTCTTCATCGTCTGGAGCTTTGCGACCAGCTCGACGTGATTTTTCAAATCGTCCTTTAAACTGCCGCCGTCGCGCGTCGCCAGCTTGTGCAGCTCCGAGACGTTTGCGACGAGAAACTGTTTGATTTTCAGGATTTCGGCGACGGTCGATTTATCGGGCTTGGTGCGCGTTTTTTCAAAGACGGGCATTAAAGGCAGCGAGTAATACCACATCAGAAAATCGCCCATTTCCTTTGAAATCAGTTTTTTGACGTGCGGCAAATCGCGCGTTCGACGTTCAAAATTGCGGTCGACGATGGCGTGCAAATCGTCGATGTTTTTCAAAACGACATTGTCGTTTTCGTCCGCCGCGGAAGGCTCGATGTCGCGCGGAACGGCGATGTCAATCAAAAGGATTTTATTCGTCTGACCGGCGAAATCGTGCGCGTGCAAAACGGGCGCGGGCGAGCTGGTCGAGCTGATAACGATGTCCGTTCGGTTCAGATAATTTTTGAACTCGTCGAAGTCGATAATCTCGCTCTCGAAATGATGATTTTTGCGCAGGTTAGCCAGCAACTCTTCGGCGTTGGCGCGCGTGCGGTTGGTGATGTAAATTTTCCCGACCTGTTTTTTTATCAAACATTCGGCGGTCAGACGCGCGGTTTCGCCCGCGCCGATTATCAAAACCGATTTGTCTTTTAAGGAGTGAAAAGTCTCGACCGCCAGCTCGACCGCCGCCCGGCTGATGGAAACCGCGCCCTTGTGAATCGAGGTTTCGGTGTAGGTTTTTTTGCCGATTTTAAAGGCGCGCTGCGAAAGCTGGTTGAGAATCTTTCCGGTCGAAGCGTTGTCTTTAGCGACGAAATAAGCGTTTCTGAGCTGCTGCAAAATCTGCGTGTCGCCGATGATTTTCGAGTCGATGCTCGTCGCCACGCGGAAAAGCTGCTGGCAGGCGGCGCAGGAAATAAAGGTGAAAAAATGTTCTTTTCTGACGATGCCTTCGACGTTTTTGAATTTAATTAAGAGGTCTTTGTAAAAATCCAAATCCGCGTCCGCAGAATTGCACACGCCGTAGATTTCCGTGCGGTTGCAGGTCGATAAAATCACGCATTCCGACAGCGTTTCCCGGAGCCGGGCGAGCAGCGCGGGAATCTCCGATTCGTGAATGTAGAGTTTTTCTCTGACTTCTATCGGCGCTGTTTTATGATTGAGACCAAAGGCAAACAGCATTTGTTGGTCGGCAGTTTTTTCCAAGTGAATTTTTCTAAAACCTCTTGTTCGTTGATTATTAGTAAGCCTAAACTTTTCCGGAATACAAACTTCATTATATCGAAAAAGCCCGCTTAATAAAGAGTAGTCCTCATAAATTCGGGAAAAATACCTGATAAGAGCAATTTATAAATCCGCGGAAACCAATCCCAATCTCCGTGCGAAAGCCGCGATTGTTTATGTGACAAAAGCGATTTTCGCGAAGGCAATCGCGATTTCTGCATCGGCAATCGCCGTTTTTCTTATTTCTGCGCCGAGCCTTTTCCGAGCGAAGCGGGTTTACGCGGATTTTTAGTCAGGCTGGCAATCGCTGCGGCTAATTCCTGAATATCGACGGGTTTCGACAGGTAAAGCTGAAAACCGGCTGAAAGAGCCTGCTCGCTGTCTTCGGGGCGCGTCATCCCGGTCAGCGCGATAGCCGGAATGCCCGCGCCGCCGTCGCCGTCGTTTAGAGAACGCAGTTTGTTTATCAGCGAGTAGCCGCTCTCGCCCGGCATATTAATATCGGTCAGCAAAACGTCGGGCTGGCTGGCGGCAATCGAATCGAAGGCTTCGGAAACCGAGCCGGACGTCTGCGCTTCCGCGCCCATTTGATTCAGGGCGAAAGCGAGCATCTCGCAGGTGTCCTCGTCGTCGTCGACAATCAGCACGCGCACGCCCTTCAGCCCCGTCTCCGCGGGAATATCGTCGACCGGCTCGTGTCCGTCCGGCTCCGGCGTCCGAACGCCCGCCGCCTGCGCCGCCGCGTCGGCGAGCGCCAGCGAGCGGGGAAGCGAGATGATAAAAGCCGCGCCTTTGCCGACGCCGTCGCTCGACGCCCGAACCGTTCCGCCGTGCAGCTCCGCCAGGTGGCGCACGATTGCCAGCCCGAGTCCCAAGCCGTTGTGCGTTCGCGTGCTGGAGCTGTCTTCCTGCCGGAAACGGTCGAAAACGAACGGCAGAAATTCGGGCGCAATGCCCTGCCCGCTGTCGCTGACGACGATTCGGATTTCGTCCGGGCTTTGTTCGAGCTTAATCTCGACGCGCCCGCCGGGCTGCGTGAATTTGACGGCGTTGGTCAGCAGATTCCAAATCATCTGCTGCAATCTTTGCGCGTCGCAGATTACGGTTTCGATGCCCGCCGCGTCGTAGACGGCTGAAAGCGCGACGCCTTTGCATTCCGCCGCCGGGCGCACGGCGTCGACCGCCGCCTCGATAACCGGAACGAGCGGCGCGGGCGACAGGTTGAGCCGCAGATTGCCGGTAATCAGGCGCGAGCTGTCGAGCAAATCGTCGATGAGCTGCACCTGCGATTTGGCGTTGCGATAAATCGTTTCCAGCGCGCTGTCGAGCACTTCTCCTTTCAGGTTTCCGGTGTGCAGGATTTGCCCCCAGCCGAGAATGGCGTTGAGCGGCGTCCGCAGCTCGTGCGAGACGGTAGCGAGAAATTCATCTTTCAGGCGGCTCGCCGCTTCAGCCTGCTCGCGCAGGTGTTTTTCGCGCCGCAGCAGGCTTTCGCGCTCGGCTTCGACGCGCTTGCGGCGGATGAACTGACCGATTTCGCTGCCGACGGCGTCGAGCATATTGCTCAGGGCGCGGTCGTGCGGCATCGGGCGGCGCGTGAAAAATTCGATTACGCCGTAGAATTCGCTGCCGATTTTGATGGGAAACCCGAATGCGCTGTGCAGCCCGACCGAGGCGGCGAGCAGCGCGCGCGGGAATTTTTCGCCCCTGACCGTGTTCGGCAGCCAGACGGACGCGTTCGTCTCCCAGACCTGACCGGGCAGCCCGAAGCCGCGGGCGAGACTAATCCGGCGCGTTTCGTCGATAAAAGCGGAAACGTCTCCGGCGTCCCGAGACGTTTCGAGACAGGCGCAGGAAAGCTTTGCGCCCGTTTCGTCGAGCAGCCACAGACAACTGATGTCCGCCCGCAGATAATCGCAGAAAGCTCGCAGAATCAGCGGCGCGGCGGTTTCCAGGCTGCGCGCCTCGGCGAGCGTTCGCGTGACGGCGTGCTCGGTCGCCAGCCGCGCCTCGAATCGCCGGCGGTCGGCTATCTCGTTTTCCAGCTCGCGGTTGACGGCTTCGAGCTGCGTCGTGCGGCGGCGGACGCGCTCTTCCAGCTCGGCGTTCAGATTGTCCAGCTCGGCGTTGGTTTTTTCGAGCAGCGCCGCCTGCCGTTTGATTTCCTGATTCTGGCGGAAAAGCTCGGTGAAAAAACGGACTTTCGATTTGAGGATTTCCGGCTCAAGCGGCAGCGTCAGATAATCGACCGCGCCGAGCGAACAGCCTTTAAAAAATCGCTGCTGCTCGTCGTCGCCGGTCGCGGCGGCGGCGGCGGAAGAGATGAAAATAATCGGCGTGCGCGCGGTGCGCTCGCTCTCGCGAATCAGCTCCGCCAGCTCGAAACCGCTCAGCCCGCGCATCTGAACGGCGAGCAGAATCAAAGCGACATCTTCGACCAGCAAAAAACGTAAGGCTTCGCTCCCGGACGCGGCGCAAATCAAATTCTGTCCCAGCTCCGCCAGAATCTCCTTCATCGCCCGCAGGTTTTCCGGCTGGTCGTCAACCAGCAGAACGTTTGCCTCAGATTCCGATGCCATTCGCCCTCCTTAATCTTGCCCGAAGCGAAAAGCAAACGCCGAAAAACGTCCGCCCGCTCGCTTTCCAATCTTCTATTTTTCTATTTATCGAGCCGAATGCGCAAGAGCAGGCGAGAACATTTATCCGTCACCGGCGCGGCGCGTAATATATTTGCGGTAAATAATTAGCCTGCGCCCGAAGGATTTTGGTCAAGCGGAATTTTTTATTGTAATCTGTAGCCAAAAGGAGTAATTTAAGTAATATAATCCGGCAGCGGAGAGAGCCGCCGGATTCAAAACCGCCGGTCTTCATCGACGGGAAATTTCAGGCGAGAGATTTCCCGGTTGACGACGGCACCGGCGGCGAGGGGCGAAAAGGACTTTAGTTTAATAATTAATGTCCTGATATTTTGAAATGCTTTCTTCAATTCGAGCTATGCCGAAAACAATTCTTATTGTCGAAGATTATGCCGATTCCCGCAGCCTGATGAGATTTATGCTGGAATCGAACGGTTACGCGGTGATCGAAGCCTCTAACGGTCAGGAAGCGGTCGAGACGGTCAAATCTCACGTTCCCGACTTAATCCTGATGGATATGTCGATGCCTGTGATGGACGGTCTGACGGCGACGCGCATTCTCAGGAAATTCGACGCGACCGCGCGGCTCCCGATTATCGCCGTCACCGCCTACGGGAAATCCTATTACCGGCAGGCGATGGAAGCGGGATGCGACGATTTAATCAACAAGCCGCTCGAACCGAGCGTATTGCAGCCTATTCTGAGTCAATATTTAGGGCATTGATTTGACTCAACGGCAACGGCGGCGGCGGCAGCGGCGTTTCAAAACACAGCGAAAACGGCGTTTTAAAGATTATCGGGGCAGATACGAATATCGTCCCGATAATCTTTTGCCGCGTTTTCCAAGCCGCGCGTTTTCGACTTCCTTCCGGATGAAAACGTTCGCGGAACATAACGTTCGCCCCAGGCGTTTATGATTGGCGAGCCGCCGAAGCCGCGGGAAATAAATTTTGGGGTTGGAAAAGTGCTGCCGATTATCGCCCGAATATCGTTGATATTGTTTTTCGTCGCCGTGCCGTTTTTATTTTACGGTTTCGGCAGGGAAACGCTCGAACTGATTCCGCAAGTCTCGTTCGGCAATCCGCGCTGGCTCGCTTTTATCACGGGCGGGCTGATTTTTATTCCCAGTTTCTTCGTCGCCCGCCGACTTTTTCCGGCGACGTGGTCGTATCTGCAAACGCTCGAACACGAATTGACGCATCTTCTAATCGGCTTGCTTTTCCTGAAAATTCCGGTCGGCATCCGCGTCAGCGCGCACGAAGGCGGCGAGGTTCGCCAAATCGGGCTTGGCACGACCGGGCACACGTGGGTCACGCTCGCGCCGTATTTTTTCCCGACCGTTTCGCTCGCCGTTTTGATTTTCGCTTATTTCGCGAATCTGAATTCAAGACTTTTGCTCGGTATCCTCGGCTGGACGACCATCTTCCATCTGGTCACGAACTGGAGCGAGACCAGCTTTCGGCAGCCCGATTTGCAGCGAGCCGGGCTGCTGAAAACGCTTTTGATTCTGCCGGTGATGAACCTGATTTGTTACGGCTCGGTGCTGGCATACGTGGCGGGCGGCGCGAAAGGCTTCGGCGGTTTCTGGTATGAAGGCATCAGGTCGTCGCTCGCTTTATTGAAGCACGCAGCCTCATTTATCATTTAACATTTTCATCGAATATTCGTTGTCGAGATTGGACAAGCGGCGGCTGATAAATGTTAAATGATAAATGTTAAATGTTTAGCCTGCGGCGCATTCGTCTAGGGGTTAGGACGCAAGATTCTCAATCTTGAAACACGGGTTCGATTCCCGTATGCGCTACCAGAAGTTTTTTGCGCGCTTCGCATCTCACCCGGCTTCAGCAGCCGGTAGAAATCCGCGAGCGGCAAACGAATAAATGCGGCACTGCGAAAAAATTTCCGTCCTGTTTTTTCTGATAATTCTGCTCTGTAATTTTGCCTGCGCCGAAAACGAAGCCGATTTTCCCGAAATTCCCGCCTCGAAAGAAATCCCGAAGTTTCGCGTCGAAACCGCGGCGAGCGGTCTGGAAGTCGTCTGGTCGATAGTTTTCGCGCCCGGCGGCAGAATATTTTTAACCGAAAGACCGGGCAGAGTTCGCGTTATCGAAAACGGAAAGCTGCGCGCCGAGCCGTTTTTCGTCGTCGCGGAAGTCGAGCCGTCGGGCGAAAGCGGTTTGATGGGAATGACGCTGCATCCCGATTACGCCGTTAATCGTTTCGTTTATCTCGCCTACGCTTATCGCGACGCGAAAGGCGACCAACGCGTGCGCGTCGCGCGTTATCGCGAAACGGGCGAAACCTTTGCCGAAGCGAAAACGATAATCGAAAACATTCCCGCCGCGCGTTATCACGCCGGGACGCGCCTGCGCTTCGGTCCGGCGGACGGCAAGCTGTACATCACGACGGGCGACGCGACCAATCAGAGCCGGGCGCAGCGGCTCGACACGCTCGCCGGAAAAACTCTGCGGCTGAACGACGACGGCACGATTCCCGCCGACAACCCGTTTGTCAATCAAACGGGCGCGCGCCCGGAAATCTGGTCTTACGGGCATCGCAACGCGCAAGGGATGGATTTTCAGCCGGAAACCGGATTGATGTTTCAGACCGAGCACGGACCGAGCTTGATTGACGGTGTTTCGCTTTTCAAGCGCTCGGGCGGCGACGAGGTGAATATCGTCGAAAAAGGCAAAAATTACGGCTGGGCGAAAATCAGTCACCGGATGCGGCGCGAAGGGATGGAGACGCCGCTCGTCGAATATTCTCCGGCGGTCGCTCCGGCAAGCGGGATGTTTTATCGCGGCAGCCTGTTTCCCGCCTTCAAAGGCAATTTTTTTATCGGCGCGCTGAAAGGACAGGCGATTATCCGGCTCGTCGTGGATGGTCGGCGCATCATTAGCCAGGATAAATTGCTGGAAAAACAATTCGGGCGCATTCGCGAGGTGGCGGAAGCGCCGGACGGCTCGATTTATTTTTCGACCTCGAACCGCGACGGGCGCGGCGAGGCGACGAAAGACGACGACCGCGTTTTGCGAATCGTGCCGCTCGCGGCGGATAATGAAAAGAAATCGGAAACGAAATAAACTTTTGCGCCTTTGCGAGTTGAATGTTTTATTATTTATTTCAGATTTATGTCGGACATTTAAGAAATATGAAAAAATCAATCATCTCGATTCTTTTGATAATCGGCGTCTGCGCCGGATTCGCGTTCAGCCAGACGAAAAAGCGCGCAGCAGCCGCCCGCACGACGAAAACGACGGTTAAAAAGACGACGCCGACGAGGAAAACGACGACGCGAAAAACGACTATGACGACGAATACCACTCCGCAATCACAGGCGGTCACGACCGCCTCGGGATTAACCTATATCATTACGCAGAACGGGACGGGCGCGCAGCTCAAAGCGGGCGACACGGTCGTCGTTCATTACACCGGGCTGCTGACGAACGGGCAGAAATTCGACAGCTCGCTCGACCGCGGCGAGCCGCTTTCGTTTCCGCTCGGCGCGGGACGCGTGATTAAAGGCTGGGACGAAGCCCTGCAAAAGCTTCGCGTCGGCGACCGCGCGACGCTGATTATTCCGCCCGCCATCGGCTACGGCTCGCGCGGCGCGGGCGGCGTCATTCCGCCCGACGCGACGCTGATTTTTATCGTCGAAGTCGTCGGCGTGCAGTAGATTTCAGGAAAACTTTATAGCGAAGTTTCTCCCGCATCTAAATAAATGAGCCACCAGTTAACAACTTTCGAGCTAACGGCGCTGGCGCGGCAGGCGTTGATTGAAGAGGATTTCGCGGCGGATTTCCCGCCGCCGGTGACGGAAGCCGCGCAGTCGCTCGACGAGGGGCGGATAATTTCAAACGCCGCCGCTGCTTCCGGCGTTAAGGATTTGCGCGCGCTTTTGTGGTCTTCGATTGACAACGCCTCGTCGCGCGACCTCGACCAGGTGGAATACGCCGAAAAACTGACGGGCGGCGACATTCGCCTGCTGGTCGGAATCGCCGACGTCGACGAATTCGTGCCGAAAGATTCGCCGGTTGACGCTTTCGCCGCCGCGAATACGATTTCGATTTACACGGGAAGCGACGTTTTTTCGATGCTGCCCGAGCGGCTTTCGACGAATCTGACTTCCTTGCTCGAAGGCTTCGACCGTCTCGCCGTTGTGACGGAGATAATTATCAGCAGCAGCGGCGATGTCGAAACGGTCAGTGTTTTTCGCGCCCTGGTGCATAATTACGCGAAGCTTTCATATCAGGAAGTCGGCGCGTGGCTCGAAGGAAACGGCGAGATTCCCGCCGCGGTCGCCGGGATTTCGGGAATGGAAGCGCAGATTCGTCTTCAGCGGGAAGCGGCGATGCGGCTGCGCGCGTTCAGAAAACGCAAGGGCGCGCTGGAATTTGAAACCGTCGAAGCCAAGCCCGTCATCGCGGGCGATAAAATCATCGACCTCGAAACGGAAAAACGCAGCGTCGCGCGCGACATCATCGAAAATTTTATGGTGACGGCTAACGTCGAGATTGCGGAATTTCTGGAAAAGCAAAGCGCGGTCTCGTTGCGCCGCGTGGTCAAAACGCCGGAAAGATGGCGTCGCATCCTCGAAATCGCTCGTTCTCTGGACGAAAATCTGCCGGAAAATCCCGATTCGCTCGCCCTCGCCGAATTTCTGGCGCGGCGCAGGGCGGCTGACCCGGCGCATTATCCCGACCTTTCGCTGTCGATTATCAAGCTGCTCGGGTCGAGCGAATACGTCGTGCAGAAAGCCGACGACGCCGAGGAAACGGGCGGGCATTTCGGCTTAGCCGTCTCCGATTACACGCATTCGACCGCGCCGAATCGCCGCTACGCCGATTTAATCGTGCAGCGACTGGTCAAAGCGACGCTCGCCGGAAAACCTTCGCCTTATACTTTTGAAGAATTGACGGCAATCGCCGCGCACTGCAACGAGCGCGAAGGCGCCTCGCGCAAAATCGAGCGGCGATTGCGCAAGACGATTGCCGCCTGCGTGATGGCGTCGCGCACCGGCGAAACGTTTGAAGCCATCGTGACGGGCGTCACCGCGCGCGGAACGTTTGCCAGAATAACGACGCCGCCCGTCGACGGGCGCATCGTCGCGGGCGAAGCGGGCTTGGAGGTCGGCGAAAAAGTGCTCGTGCGCCTGATTAAAACCGAGCCGGAGCGCGGCTTTATAGATTTCGCCCGCGCGAGCGCCGAAGAATCTTAAAAACAAAAATCTTTATCAATCCGAAAGTCGAAAGCGCAGATGAAAACGCTCTTTAAATTTTGCGTTTCCGGCTTTTCTGCCGCTCCCAATAAAAAGTATTTTATTTTTTCCGCGAATGAATTAAATTAATAGAGTTACGGCATTCGGGCGGAAGCGGCGTTAAGGCAAGTAAGCCGGGCATATTACCGCTTTAACCTTGACTTACAGGGAAAATTAACGTAAAACTGTGCCGAACTTATCAGTAATTGAATCAGCACAATTCAAATTTACAGGCAGGCGCGGCGGTTCCGTTACTACTACGGCTGCCGGATAAACAGAGCGATTGACGACAAATCGAGCAGATAGCTGTCTTTATATTATCCAATCCTACCTTTCCCGAAAGCTCTGTTGAATGTCGCGCTTACCGATGTGCGCTGGATGGAGGTTTTAATAAAATACTATGGCTTCGGCAAGTCTTCCGATAAGACGCTCGTTCGGGCAAACCATGCGCAGAGGCGCGTGGTGGGCTTACCCGGTGGTAGTTTTTTTAGCCTTGTCGGCTTTCGTCGTGTATTCGACGTGGGCGGCTTTTCAGGGCGAGCATTACTGGTATAGCGGCGGCGGCGCAAATTATCTTTCGCCGTTTTATTCGCCCGAATTATTCGGCGACTCGCCGCACAGCCTGTTCGGCGCAAAGCCGGGCTGGATTCCCGACTGGCTGCCGTTTTCGCCCGCTTTGCTGATTTTGTGGGCGCCCGGCGGATTTCGTTTCACCTGTTATTACTATCGCGGCGCGTATTACAAGGCGTTCTGGGCTGACCCGCCGTCGTGCGCCGTCGGCGAGCCGCGCGGGCACGGTTATCG
>JALZHR010000030.1 GCA_030860665.1 Acidobacteriota bacterium | reverse complement strand
GACTTATTCCGTCCTGGGCGAAAGAAGCGGAAATCGGCGGCAGAATGATAAACGCCCGCGCCGAAACTTTAACGGAAAAGCCTTCATTCCGCGAAGCCTTTAAAAAGCGGCGCTGCCTTATTCCCGCCACGGGCTTTTACGAATGGCAGAAAAAAAGTTCCGGCGGCGCAAAACAGCCATTTTATTTTTATCTGAAAGAAAAAGAAGTTTTCGGTTTTGCCGGGCTTTGGGAAGAATGGATTGATAAAGAAACCGGAGACGTTCTGGAAACCTGCACGATTATCACGACCGCAGCCAACGAGGTTCTCAAACCCGTTCACGACCGGATGCCTGTGATTCTCAAACCAGCCGATTACGCCCAATGGCTCGACCCGGAAGAAAACAATACCGACCGCCTGCAAAAACTCCTCGCGCCATATCCAGCCGTTGAAATGACTTCGCACGCCGTCAGCAAAAGCGTAAACATTCCGGATGCCGATTCGCCGGAATTAATCGAGCCGCTGAACAGCCTTTAAATTTCCATTCGATGTCGGAATTGAGAATTTTGTATAAACGTAAAATTAAGACAGTAAATTTTGTAAGATTTTGACAGTATTTATGCCCGAAGTAATACCGCAGCTCGAATGCTTTGAAGGATAAAATAGATATTTCCCGTCTCAGTAAAAAATAAACCGTCAATAAGGAATAAGATTATAAGATACGTCAAAAGGACAATTTGTCGAGAATTGCTTTAAATGTCAGGTAGAGAACAAAAAAAACTGAAACAGGAAACGAGGGCTTGTATAGCCTACATTGTAGGACGTCTTATCTTCGGAAGTGAGGCTTCGTCCATTTATGACTACAGCCAGTCGAAACAAATTAGTTTTAGCGGGCATGTCACTTCCGCCGGCGTCGATGTGACTATGGAATTTCCAGAAAGTTCTGATGGGTGGCGCGTTACAAGTGAAAACTCCTCCAACCGAGGGAATTCTCTCTATCTTTATCTTTATAATCACCCGACGATGAAGCACATTGAGTTATTCGTCCACAACAACGGTCATTTCAGCGGATATGACCTTGACCCGCAAAGAAGCTTTGAAGGCTTTGCCAACGGTAATAATATTTTCCTGAAAGATTTTGATTTTCCTGACCAATACACGTATTCCATCTGATGCGGGTCAAATTTAACGAAAAATTAAGTTAGTCCGGAAGGAGTTAATGAGATTAGAAGAATTGCTGAAAAGCCTTATTTTTAGACAAAAAAATGGTAGGCACTAGCAGAGTTGAACTGCTGACCCCTACCGTGTCAAGGTAGTGCTCTACCACTGAGCTAAGTGCCTACATTTCGCTTCGCATTTTCTGCGGGCGAACTTATAAAATAGCGAATCAGTTCAATGAGTGTCAAGTGAACAGGGGATGAGCTAGTGTCTTAATTTTGTGGTGCTATAATAAGAGTTGTCTCAAAAACGATACTTTTTGCAACACCGGATAAAGTATGAAATCTGTCTCAACACTCTCACGTTTTCGCGACGAAGTTAATAAGTATTCAATTAATTAGATAAAATAGATTGCATATTTAGAAAAAGCGTTTATACTCAATTCAATTTCCAAAATCTAAAATCAGCGATTGTTCTAATAACAACAGTTCAGCGGCTAATTTCCGAAAGAAGAAATTACGCACTGAATTGTTCGTCTATATACTTGTAATTCAATCAATACGACACAGTTCAGTTTTCCTAAATGCCCATACTTCAGGAAAATTGTGTCTTTTATGCTGCTTCAGAATAAGAATCCCCTAAACCACCTTTTTGTCGGCTGCAATTTGGCGGTCTTCAGTAAGGAAACAAAATGTATAAAGATGTCCCAAAACGGGGAATCTTCCCGTTAATCAATAGTTTGACGAATAATTTCAATCATAATCTGAGAAGGAGACTAAATTAAGTGAATACAAATACCTACCGGAAAGTCGTTCGAGCCAGTGCTATTTACGATATTCTTACTACTTTTCCGTATGCGCTGCCCGGTCTGGCGGCGTGGAATCTGATTCAGATCAAAACCATTCATACCTCTTTTGGTTTTTCCGGAACAGTACCCGACTTCGAGCCTTTTCACCTGTTCTTCGTCAATTTAATGGGCTCTGTAGTTATGGTTTGGTCAGCCTTACGGGTCTATAAGCCGGAACCTATTTTTGGTCTTTATGACAGCTTCGCAAGAGTCTTATTCTCTTCGTGGATGCTCTTCTACCTGCTTATCCATAATATCACCGGTATTCTCTGGTTATTTTTTATCCCCGAAATATCCTGGGGTGTCCTTCAAATTTATGGATACTTAACGCAAAGACCAACTGCTCAACAAAACACTCTAAGGGAGGCGAACATAATTGAGGTGTTAGAATTAAAATGAAACCGAGCGGAGCAAAGATTGTGTATGAAATTCTTGAAATGTCTTGCTTTGGATAGAGTGAAGAAACA
Organism: Acidobacteriota bacterium; assembly: GCA_030860665.1. Classification (GTDB taxonomy): domain Bacteria; phylum Acidobacteriota; class Blastocatellia; order Pyrinomonadales; family Pyrinomonadaceae; genus JALZHR01. Next base: position 4,115 of record JALZHR010000030.1, on the reverse strand, counting down.
ATCTCTCGAAAAAACAATTTCGGTTTGTCCTTTTAAGATAGGTGAACGGAGTAGATTTGCGGATTTTCGTTATGCGTATTCGTATATTCTTGAGATAAGGAACAGAAAGACGTAATAAAAATCGATGAATTAGCAGGCACAAAACAATATAAGGCTGCAAAGTTTGTTCGTGATGATTTATTTATCGAATGTCTGAAAAAAAAGGCGGCTTGAATCTAAAGGCAAATATTTCGTTCAGTTTTATGTTTGAATGATGTCAGATATGATAACTGCAAAGGATTTGCCACGGGATTATATGTTAATTATTGACCCAAATAAACAATTACTAGCAGTTAATCTGTCTCTTGATAAAAGCAATATTTTAAAAATACAATAAATTAAAGGTCTCAAAAACGCCGCCTTTCGAGACAGCCGCCCGAAACCGTCTCATAAACGGGCGTTGTTGAGACAGCTAATCTCCGATACGGTATTACTTAAGCCTTTAACAGCAGCAGTTTCTATCTCATAAACCGTCTCGTTATCAAAATCCCGAAACTCTCCGACACTTTCAACTGATGAAACACTTTTCGACCGGCGTTTTTCGAGCTGCGGGAAATATTTAATTTTCAGCTCTACACTATCAGGACACTACCGGGAATGAAAAACAAGGCGGCGCAGGGCGGCAGGCGGCAATTTGCCGGCTTTTGATTTTTATTTCCTTTTGGTGTCGGCAGCGAAAACAGGCTCGACATACTTTTATAAATCACGACTCGACCGGCGGCGCAAATTTTTTGAATTTTCCGAATCTGTTATCTTTAAAGATTATGGAAAAAGCGAATTCGGCGCCGGGAAACGACGACGCAAAAGTTGTTTTGAACAGGGAGCGCGAAGAAATTCTCGAAAGGCTCGAAGGCTGGCTCGAAACGCCGCTTCTGGTTCTGGGATTCGTCTGGCTGGCGCTGCTGGTGATTGAATTTATTTGGCAGTTAAGCCCGTTTCTGGAAACGGTCAGCAATGTTATATGGATAATTTTCATCGTTGATTTCGCTCTTAAATTCGCGCTCGCGCCGCGCAAAACGGAGTATTTAAAGAGCAATTGGCTGACCGCCGTCGCGCTGCTGATTCCGGCTTTGCGCGTTTTTCGCATTTTTCGAGTGGTTCGCGTTTTGCGGGCGGCGCGGATTGCGCGCGGGCTGCGGCTGGTTCGGATTATCACCTCGCTTAATCGCGGGATGGGGGCGCTCGGCGCGAGTATGGGACGGCGCGGTTTCGGCTATGTGCTGGCGCTGACGGCGATTGTCCTGGTTTCGGGCGCGGCGGGAATGTATGCCTTTGAAAATGAAACGGAAGGCGGCTTTCGGAGTTACGGCGAATCGCTTTGGTGGACGGCGATGCTGCTGACCTCAATCGGCTCGGATTATTTTCCCAGAACGCCGGAAGGACGCGTTTTATGTCTTTTGCTGGGGATTTACGGGTTCTGCATTTTCGGTTACGTCACGGCGACGCTGGCGACGTTTTTCGTCGAGCGCGATGCGAGCAGTAAAGATTCGGCGATCGTCGACGCGGGCAGAATCGAATCGCTGCAAACCGAGATTTCCGCCCTGCGCGAGGAAATTCGCCTGCTCGGCGCGAGATTGAATAAATAGACGGAAATTGTCAAACTGTTTATCCGGATAAAATTTCAAGGGGGCGACGAGCTTTGATAAAAGCGGTTATTTTCGACATCGACGGGACGTTGATTGATTCAAACGATTATCACGCGCAGGCGTGGGTGAAAGCGTTTGAAAAATACGGCAAAAAAATAAAATTCTACGAGGCGCGCCGGCAGGTCGGAAAAGGCGGCGACCAGTATCTGCCGGAATTTCTAACTCAAAGGGAAATCCGAGAATTCGGCGAGGAGCTGGAAAAATATCGCGGCGAGATTTTCAAGCGCAGCTACCTGGCGAAAATCAAGCCGTTTCCTAAAGTGCGCGAGCTTTTCGAGAAAATCAGAGCGGACGGAAAGCGAATCGTTCTGGCAAGCTCGGCGAAAGCCGACGAGCTGGAAAAATTTAAAAAAATCGCGCGTATCAAGGATTTAATCGAAGCGGAAACTTCTGCGGACGACGCGGAAAAATCCAAACCTTACCCGGACATTTTTCAAGCCGCGCTCGAAAAACTCGGAAAAATCAATAAAAAGAACGCGGTCGTCGTCGGCGACACGGCTTACGACGCGGAAGCGGCGCATAAAATCGGGCTGACAACAATCGGCGTCCTGACCGGCGGCTGGACGGAAACCGAACTGAGAAGCGCGGGCTGCCGCGAAGTCTACGCGGACGTTGCCGCGCTGCTGGAAAACTACGAAAAATCTCTCATCGGAAAACGATAAAAATCGGCTTAGCGGAAAATAAGAAAATCGCAGAAAGAAAGCTCTAAACTCTAAACTCTTAACAAATCCGCAAAAATATAACGGAAAATAGTTAACAGTTTAAAGCTCAGACTTTCTTTCTTTCTGCGATTTTCCGGCTTTCGGGTGTCGTAAAACATTCATTTCGTGTGTGAATTTAATACATACACGATTTCTAGCTGGCTGGAAGAAATTTTTACAAAATAATTAAATTCAATAACTGCAATATTTAAGCGATTTAAGCTCTTTCTCCGGCGATTTGGCACAAGCTTTGCTGAATATGGGGCAAAGGTTGAAAAAGCCTTAAACAAGGTTAATTACAAGGGAAGGTAAAAGGAGAGGAAAAATGCTTGTTACATTACTTATTTGGATTGTTTTAGGATTTGTGGCGGGATTTATTGCGAAGGCTATTATGCCCGGTCCTGATGGTGGCGGTTTTATTATGACCACGATTCTCGGAATCGTCGGCGCGGTGGTTGGCGGACTTATCGGCAGAAGCTTTTTCGATAGCGGCGCCAGCATAAACAACAACGACTTCAGTATTATGAGTATTATTTTTGCGGTCATCGGCGCGATTATTGTTCTGGCAATCTATCGCCTCGCGACCGGACGCAGCCTGAGAGCATAAGCGTTTTGGTTTTCACTCCAGCAACATAAAAAAGGTTAGTCCTGACGGGCTAGCCTTTTTTGCTTAAAGCGGCGCAGAAACGGTGCATCGCGACGGCGACCAGCTTCACCGTGCGGCTGTCGATGTCAAACAGCGGGTTGACTTCGGTAAACTGGATAACGCGCGTATTTATCAGGCTCGCAGCAAATTTGACCAGCGTAATCAATTCGCCCGCGCGCAAGCCGGTCGGATTCGGCGTCGTCACGCCGGGCGCGTCCGACATTCGGACGGCGGTCAAATCGAAGCCGAAAAAAGAGCTTAAAGCTGAGCTGTGATTGATGAATTTCTGCTTCATCAATTCGCGGACTTCGTAATCGGCTTCCGTGCGCGAGCGAAGCTGTTCGAGGCTGATGAGATTGGCGTTCAGATTTTGCAGATAGCGGTAATAAACCGGCGAAGCGAGCTGCGTTTGATAGGCGACCTCGTAAAGGTAATCCGGGCGGAGAAGCCCTTCATCGAGCAGTTGGCGATAAGCCGTCTCGCTGTTTCTCTCGCGGTCGGCGCGCACGTCGAAATGAGCATCGACGTTGGTCGCAATCCAGTTGCCCGAACCGGAAACTTCCGCCATCGCCGCGCCCGCCGGGTATGAAATGTCGTTACCGCCGCCGAGACCGACGACCTTTTTGCCGTCTTTCAGAATCTGCGTGACGACCGCGCGATAAGCCTCGTGCGTTTCTTCCAGCGAAGAGCCTTCGACTTTTATGTTTCCCGCGTCGAAAATCCGCACGCTGATGCCGAAGGGCGTGAATTTGTAAAACTCGCGCCGAATCGCGTCCGGCGCGAGCGCCGTGCCTTCGCGCCCGCCGATTCGCCTGATGCCTTCGTCCTCCGGACAGCCGATGATAACGACGCCGGCGTCTTCATATCTCGTCTGCGGCACGATTTCGCCGAGCCGCACGTCCTGCCGGTCGCCGCGCCGGAAAAAAACACTCTCGTCCAATGTCCGCTCGACCGATTCTAAAATATTGTCCATAGCTGATTGATTGATTGATAGTCTAAAACTATCATATTTAAGGTTATTCGTCATTATAAAGGGAAAGTATGAAACGAACCATCAAAGCTCCGACCGGCTCGGAGTTAACG
>JALZHR010000029.1 GCA_030860665.1 Acidobacteriota bacterium | reverse complement strand
CTTCTGCCTTTTAAATAGTTTCGCCTTTCGCCTTTTGACTTCTTGCCTTATACTTTCCGTGTCCTGTTAATCGCCCGCAAATCATTCATCCCGGAGCCGAAAAATGAAAAAACTTTCAATCGCCTTTCTTTTCGCGGGTTTATTTGTGATTGTGTTTTCCGCGCGCGATTTTTCTCCGGCGGCGAGCGGGCAGAATCGCGTTTCGCTTTTCAGCCTGAAAGAAACGCCGAGAGCGCGAGCGGAGGCGGAAAAATCTTCCGTCGCTTCAATCCGCGAAAGCGAAATCGCTTTTGATTTCCGAAGCCTCGGCGAGACGGAATCGGCGCGCTTGAGCTTTCCGCTTTTCGACGGCGTAATCTACGAGGCGCAGCGCGCGGCAATCGAGATTCGCGCCTTTGACGATTACACCTGGCGCGGCAAAATCGCGACGAATAAATCGGGCGGCGACGTTTCGCTGACTTTCAGAAAAGGTTACGTCGCGGGCTTGATTTACGCGCCGAACGCCGTTTACGAAATCGTTCCGAAAGGCGAAAAACACATCTTAATCGAGCTGAACCAGAGTCTTTTTCCCGAATGCGCGGGCGACATTAAAGGCGAAGACTCGCCGAAAAGAAATCCCGAACCGGAAAGCGCGGTCGCGGGCGTCGATTCGGGCGACCGGATTGACGTGCTGGTGCTTTACACGACGCCGGTGAAAAATTCGCTCGGCGGCGACGCGCAGGCGCAGGTCTTCGCGCAGCAGGCGATTGACCTGACGAACACGGCTTACGTCAACAGCCGAATCCGCCAGCGTGTCCGCCTCATCCGCGCTCAGGAAACGACGTCGCTTCCCGAAACCGGAGCGCTCGGCTCGGAGCTTTCAGCCCTGCGCGCCAGCGCCGACGCCGGAGCTTTGCGAAACACCTATAAAGCCGATTTGGTGGCGATGCTTTCAAACTCGAACGACGCCTGCGGCATCGGCTACCTGATGGGAACGGCTGCGGGCGGAAACCCGAACAACGGTTTTACCGTCACGTCCAGAACCTGCGCGGTCGGAAACCTGAGCTTCCCGCACGAGCTGGGACACAATATGGGCAGCGCGCACAATCCCGAAAACGGCTCGGGCGGAACGTTTTCCTACAGCTTCGGTCATTGGGTCAACGGCAATTTCCGAACCGTTATGGCTTACCCCAACCCGTGCACGAGCGGCTGCACGCGCCGACCTTATTTTTCCAACCCGGCGATAAGCTTCAACGGCATTCCGACCGGAATCGAAAATCTCCGCGACAACGCGCGCTCGATTAACGGCACAGCCGATTCAATCTCGAACTATCGCTACAGCGAACGCAGCCTGACGCTGAACAATTACAACAACGGCGAATTTATCCCGCGAAATATCGGTCGAAGCGTGGCGTGGTCGTCCGACAATCTGGCGGGAAACGTCAAAATCGAGATTTCGCGCGACGCCGGGACGACGTGGGAAACTTTGATTGCCGACACGCCGAACGACGGCGCGGAAATCGTTCGCGTTTCCGGCAGACCGACCCGGCAGGCGCGCATCAGAATCTCAAGCGTCGGCGACCCGGCAATCGGCGACTCGAGCGTGAATGACGTCACGGTCAGATAAGAAAATTCAGCCACAGAGAACGCAGAGAAACGGAACGATGAATGATGAATTCTGAACGATGAATTTGTCTTTAATTCCGCGTTTTGCATTTCGCGTTCCGCTTTTCCGCTGTAAATCCGCGTTCATCCGCGGTTATCTTTAGTCTCTTTCTCAAAAATCTTCTGTGTCCCCTGCGGTTAAAAATACCTTTCAAAATTCTGTTTCCGGCGGAAAGTCTCGCCTTCCGGCTGAGATTCCTTCCGTTTCCGTCAAATCTTTTCAAAGAAAACTGAAAAACTGCGGTTTTTAGGAATATAACTAAGCTAATAATTGGCGAAGTTCAAAAGACCGGCGGTTTTTGACAAGCGACCGAGCTTGCGGAGACGCGTCTGCCGAAAAGGAGAAAAAATGACGAGCAAAAGAAACAGATTCTATTTTGTGGCTGTCTCTCTGAGCCTTGCGGCTGCAATCTGGGCGACGGCTTTTTCGCCCGCTTCCGTTTTCGGAAATCTGACCGCGCTGGCAAATAATTATTACATCGAAATCAGCTCAGGCAGTCCTTACCTGCAAAACTGGTCGAATACGAATCAAATCTCGACCGATGACAACTGGACGGGCGTCGTCGCCATCGAAGCCTTTCGCGGCGACGGCTTAGCGCCCGCGCCGGGCACAGACCCGCGCACGATTCTGGCTGACAGCCCGAACAACCCACTCGACGTCAACGCCAATCAAACGAACCCGGCGACTTCGACCGTCGAGGGCGTCGCCGAATTTGAAATCGCCGACCCGGTCGTCGCCTTGAAAGCCTCGGACACGGCGACCGCGCCGAATCTGGTCATCCATCTGAACACGAGCGCGGGCTGCGTCGGCAAGCCGATTGTCGTCGGCTTTCGCCTGCGCGACATCGACGATTCCGCCAACAACGCCGTGACGCAAATCGCCGCGCAATACCGCATCGGCGGCAGCGGAAACTACACGAACATCTCCGGCGGCTATCTGGCGGATGCGACCACCGGACCGAATCAGGCGACTTTTCAGCGATTTATGAATCTGGTGCTGCCGAATGCAGCCATCGGTCAGACGATGCTCGACGTGCGCATTATCACGACCAACGCCGCCGGCGCGGACGAATGGGTCGGCATCGACGACATCAGCGTCAACTGTTTTCACCCGACCACCGGAATGAGCGCGGTTTACGGGCGCGCCGTCGATATGAACGGGCGCGGAATCAGCCGCGCGCAGGTGACGCTCGTCAACGCGCAGACGCAGGAAACCAGAACCGCTCTGACCAACGCCTTCGGAATGTTCAGATTCGACGGCTTGCCGGTCGGCAACGTCTATATCGCGACGATTGAGCACAAACGCTACGGTTTCAAGCCGGATACGCAGGCTTTCCAGCTTATCGACGACAGGGACGACCTGAATTTCGTCGGCTTCGGCGGAAATTGACGATTGATTGGAATGCGAAAAAAAGAGCTTCGACTGCCTGTCAGTCGAGGCTCTTTTTTCGTTCTGCCGAAGCAACTATTTATAAAAACTGACAGTCAAAATATTTTGTATAAATAAAAAATACCGGATGGGCGAAACTTTCCGGTGGATTTCAGCGTTTTCAGCATAAATCTAACAACATTGTCACGGAGTGTTTTTTATGAAAATCGCAAAACATTTTTTCGTCGCAATTTATTTTTTCATTTTTTCGATTTCGGCAGGCTTGGAGCCTGCAAGCGCGCAGAACCGGCGCGTTACGGTCGAGGGCACGCTTGAGAAGATTGTGGTTGAGGACAATCCGTCGCGCTACGAATACGTTCTGGCGACGGACGAGGGCAGGCGCTATCTGCTGTCTGCTTCCAAATCCCCAGCCGATTACGCCAACCGGCGCGTTATAGTTTCGGGAACGCTCGAAGGCGACCGCCTGCTGGTGCCGGCGGGCGAGCAAATCAAAGCGATGGATGAAGACCGGCGTCCGGTCAATGCACCGCCCGCGCCGACGTTCGGCAGCCGCAAAGTTCTGGCTTTGCTCGTCAATTTCCAGGACATTCAGACGCAGCCGATTACGACGGAAAGGGCGCGCGAGGTAATTTTTACCGCCGCCGATTCAGCCAATCAATTCGTCAGGGAAGCGTCGCTGAACCGCTATCGCCTGACCGGCATTCAACGAGCGGACGGGGACGTTGCCGGTTGGCTGACGCTGCCGTTCACCTCGCAAAACTGCAATCGCCTGACCGATTGGGTCGACGGCGCGGATGCTCTCGCGCGGCAGAACGGCTACGAGCCGAACAATTACAATTCGGTAATTTACGTTTTTTCCACGCTGTGCGGCGACAGCCCGCGCGCGACCCTCGGCAACGTCGGCGATGCGACCACGCGGCAGCGCATCTGGATTACGCCCGGCACGCTCCAAAATTTTCATACTCTGAATCATGAACTCGGACACAATCTCGGGTTGGACCACGCCAACTCTATGCGCTGTTCCGGAACGAATATCCCTGACGACTGCATCCAAACCGAATACGGCGACTCTTACGATATGATGGGAACTTTGCCGTTCTTTTTTAATAATTATTACCGGCTGAGCCTCGGCTGGCTGACCGGTCGCGTGCAGGACGTCGAGACGAGCGGAGATTACAGTCTGTTTTCTCCAAACATCGCCTCGAAAGGAAATCAGGCTTTGCGGATACCGCTGCGAAACGCCGCCGACGAGCTGACGCCTTTTAGCTATTTTCTCGAATTCCGCCGCGCCTACAGCTACGATAATCAGATTCGCGCTCCTAATTTTCAGCCTCTTTACAAAGGCGTCGGCATTCGCTACGTATTCAGCGAGCCGCTCGGTTTTACGAGCCAGATAATCGACACGATGCCGAATACAATCACTACCGCCGACGCGCCGCTGACCGCCGGAAATACATTCGTGGACACGAAGCACGGCGTCATCATCTCGGTTTTGAGCACGAATCCGCTACTCGGCGCGCGCGTCAGAATTCAATTGAACCGGTAAGCGAGCGGTCGGGCGCGAGGTTTATTTTTTAAGCTCCCGGGAAAACAGGATTTAAACGAATATCGGGCGGCAGAATGCGAAACGAATTTTTTATAATTCCGCATTTTGCCGTTTCGCCCGATTCTTTTGTCTTGTTATACTTTTCAACGGGTTACTTTAATATTGGAGCAGATTAAACAACGATGTCGCAGGGCGATAATTCACTTTCTACCAAAAAATCCAAAACAAGACTGCGCGAGCTGACCGAAGAATTCGAGCGGTTGGAGCGCAAATTAAAACTCGGCGGCGGCGCGGAGAAAATCGAGAAGATTCACAGGCAGGGAAAACTGACGGCGCGCGAGAGAATCGAACTGCTCTTTGACGAGGACGCGTATCAGCAGGAAATCGGCTTGCTCGTCGCCTATGATGAATACAAAGGACAAGCGCCCGCTGCCGCCGTCGTCACGTCAATCGGCAAGATTCGCGGACGCGAATGCGTCGTCGTGGCGAACGACGCGACGATTAAGGCGGGCGCGTGGTATCCGGAAACGATTAAAAAAATTCTGCGGGCGCAGGAAATCGCGATGCGCAACCGCGTGCCGATTATTTATCTGGTCGATTCGGCGGGCGTTAATCTTCCGTTTCAGGGCGGCGTTTTTCCCGGTCAATACGGCG
>JALZHR010000581.1 GCA_030860665.1 Acidobacteriota bacterium | reverse complement strand
TTTCTGCGCTTCTTCGATGTAGCCGGAAAGCGAGAAAGCGTCCAATTGCTCGGCGGTCGCTTCGTATAAATCGTTCAGCTCGGCGAAAGCGGCTTTGAGTCCTTTCGTGTCGCGCTCGTAAGTGCCGAATTCGATTTGCCCGGCGGCGTGCGCCGAAAGCACTTTGTAAAGGCGAAAATCAAGCTCGTCGTCTTTAAATTCGGCGACCGTAGCGGGCAGATAAATCGTTTTGCCGTCGCCGAAGCGCGATTCCTGCGGCATCGCCGAAAGCGGCGCGACCTCGACTTCCTTTCCGGTCAAGCCTTCGACGTAGATGCGCAGAATGGTCTGCACTTTTTCGAGCGGCAACCCTTCCTGACCTTCGTGCAGAAAATCGTGACTCTGGCGCGTTTCGAGCGCGAAATACGAGCGGCGCGCGCGGGCGTTGCCGGAATTATTCTGCAAGCCCGACAAAACCCAGTCTTCAAACTGAATGAGCGAAACTTTCCTTAAGGCGGATGCGCTGGAGCGAAACGCGGCTAAGGCACTTTCGGCGTCGGTTTCGGCGATTTCCCTGACCAGCTGCAAAACGCGGCGCGAGAGCGAAACGATTTCCGCCTCGTTGCGGACGGTCGAAATCTGCGCGAAAAAACCCGGCGACGAGCGCAGGAAAGCGACCAGAACGGCGTTTCCGTGTTTGGCGACCTTTTGCAAAACGTCGCACCAATCATTGAAAACGGCTTCGACGCGGCGCAGCGATTCGCCGCCCGCCGAGATGAAATTAAGCGTCACGCTGCCGCCGTATTCGAGAAAGTCAGCCGCTTTTTTCGCTAACTTGACGGCTTGTTCAGCCGAAAGCTGTTCGAGCGCGGCGGGCATAACCTGCCATAAATCGGCGGTCATTCCGCCCGTGCGCGAGGCGAAGCTGGTCGCTAAGGAGATAACCGCTTTTGAAACCTTACGTTTTTCCGCGCCGAAAACGTTTAACGACTGCGCCAGCTTCGGCGTCGCTTTCAGAAAGTCGGAGCTGTGCTTGGCGCTGCGCTGCGCCACTTCGTTGGCGACTTTTAAAATATCCGTAAATAATTCGTCGTCGCCGACTTCTTTTGCCAGGCGCGGAATTTCGTTAAAAGTTTCGACGGCAATCGAGCTGGATAATATCAGCTGGCGCATACAAATCTGAAAAACGAACGGGCGCGCTTTTGCCGGGATTTCGCGAAAATTCTCTACGCCGTCGGCGAAGAACTTGACGCCCGCATCGACGCTCGCCATCGCCAGCTTGCGCCCCATTTCCGCCCACGCGCGCAGGGCTTCGGCGTCCAGAATCTTCGCCGCGTCCGGCGTGGCTTCGACGAAAGCGCGGCTGACGCGCAGGGAAACTCCGGCGAGGCTGGCGCTCAGCTCCAGCGCCGCGCGTTTCTGGTCGGTCGGCAGATTTCGCAATTCGCGGGCTAATCCGGTGAAGGTTTTAGGCTCGTTTTCCATACTTTAAGTTTAACTTGATTCAGAGAAAATTTCACCGCAGAGACGCCGCAGACGCAGAGAAAAGAATTAACCGGGGATAAGTAGCCTTAACGGCTTGATAGACAGGGATAAATAAAAAGAAATCATCTTTCTTGTCACTGTCTATCAAGCCGCGAAGCCTGCTTATCCTCAGTTAATTTTCTTTAAAAAATCTCTGCGTCTGCGGCGTCTCTGCGGTTCAAATGTTTCTACATCTTGCCGGGCGGTTTGCCGTCCGGGTAGATGAAGACGTGAAAACAGGCGTTGACGTTGTATTCGATGAGAGCGTCGAGGACGCCGCGATTTTCCATTTCGGCGAGTTTTTTCATCAGAAAATTCTGCTCGGCGACGGTCATATATTTGCGCGCGAGGTCAAAGGCGCAGCCGGAAGTGTGCGGCGGAAGGCTGCCCGGACCGCGCACCATAAACGAGTTGGCGTTCGTCTTGTTCAGGCTGATTTGATAATCCATCGAGCGTGTCAGGCTCGTCACGCGCAGCGGGCGCTTGAATTGCTGGAAATAAGCGTCCGCCAATTCTTTTAAAATGGGTCGGGCGCGCGGGTGAAACATTCTCAGCAGGCGAATTCGCATCTGCTTGCGGTCGCGCCCGTTGCTCAAATCGTATTTCTGCCCGTCGAAATTATTGGCTAATTGCAGCAATGTCTGATATTTCGGCGTTCCGGGCGCAATCAGAGTATCGCGGCTCTGGAAACTGAAGGACGTAAAATCGCCTTCGGTCGCGCTGCCGCCGACGTCGAGCAGAAAGCTGTCGGTCGCCATCGGCAGCTCGATTAATTCCTTGTTCAGACGTTTTTGCGCCAGCTCGGCAAAATCCATCGGCTGCTGGTAGCCGCCGCGCATCATTTCGGCGAGCTTGGCTTTTTGTTTGACGACGCCGTCGCCGAAAAGCTCGCGCGGAACTTCCATTCCCGGTGGCGAAATGCCGGTTACGCCCGCGCGCGGCGCGAAAACCAAATCACGCTGCTTTTGCCAGAAGGAAATCGGAACGTTTAATTCAGAAGGCTTGGTCGCGTCGTCCGCCGCGGTCGAATTGACTTCGCCGAGGTCTTCGACTTTCAACTCTTTTTCCTCGACTTCAAACAAAGCGACCAAATCGTCCAAATCTTCCGGGTCTTCGCCGCCGAGCGGGTCGACGACGCGCACCGGAATAATTGCGCCGGAGCGAATAGCGGTTGCCGGCGGCGGATTCCCGCCGTTATTGCTGCCGCCGCCGCTGCTGCCGCCGAGCGTATTTGCCAATAGAAGCGCAATCAGCGTGAAAAAAACGATGGCGAAAATGCCGAGTCCGGCGACGAGCGGGACAATCGGAATTTTGTTCGATTGCGGAGCACGGACTGCGGATTGCGGAATATTTGCTTGTTTCTCGCCCATCGGCTGCGCGTCGCTGCGGTTTTCTTTTTCCGGCTGACGGCTGACCGCTGACCGCTGACCGCTTTCAACAATAATCCGCGTTTCGCTTCCCAGTAAAATTTCGTCGCGGTCGTTTAATTTTCTTTCGCCCGCGAGTCTTTCGCCGTTGACGTATGTGCCGTTGGTCGAGTTTTCGTCCTGAATCCAGACGTCGTCGCCCTCGCGCCAGATGGTCGCGTGGACGCGCGAAAGCTGCGCGTCGTCAATCGCAATCCGCGCCAGGCTGGTGCGCCCGACGGTGATTTCGTTTTCCAGCGCAATGCGCTGCGCTCTGCCGTCCGGCGCTTCGATGTAAAGAATTATCTCCCGCATCGGAAATCAGTGGTGATGGTGATGTTCTTCTTCTTCATTGTCCGCCACTTCGCGGAGCTTGGAAATGTCGAGCATTTTCGAGAATTCCGAAAAGTGAAACATCGTCTCGTCCTTACAGTTTTCGCAGTAAAACGAAACGTCTTCGCCGAGATACATATCCTTTAGATGATACGCGATAAAGCAGCCGTAACAACGCTGAACGCGTTTGCCGAATTGTTCCAAAACTTCATTTTCTTCCGTCATTACCGATTGATTGTCCTTCAGGCGGGCGGAAAAGTGCAAGCTGTCGAAACCGCCTGAGGCTGAAAGACAGACGATAACCGAACCGGCGTTTTGCGGTCGCACTCGACGCAGGAATAGGCGCGCTTTTCCCGAAACAGAAAAAGCGCGCTAACCCGCAGTTTTAAATTTTTGCGACGTTTTTTATAAAAACTAACGGTGTTACTGCTGCTGCTGCTGCTCCCAGAGCGTAAATACTTTGAGGCTGTCTTTATGCCCGACAATCAGTTCGGCGGCGGCTTCGTGCGTCAGGTATTTAATGCGGGTAAACGAGCTCTCGCCGATACGCCAGCGCGAGACGCCGTTTGAGATAAAAGTCTTTTTCGACACGAGCGTGTTCAGCTCCGTGCAGCAATAAAGCCAGAAGTAAACGCTGCTTGCCTGATAAACCATATTACCGGCTATCGACTGCGGAACGCTTCCGCTTTCGTCCGACAATGAAGCGACATACGAAAGCGGCGCTCTGCATTTGCGAACGCGGGCGCGGTGCGCGGGCGTCAGTTCGGCAATCTCGTATTTCAGAAAAAGGTGTTTTAGATAAAGTCTTAATTTGTCGTCCGGCAGAAGCGACGTGCGAAACCATTCCAAACGTCGCCGAAACTGTCTGAGTTCGCTCTCGTTCATTATTACAAATCTTAAATCACCGGCTGCGTCTCCGCTACTTTACAAAACAGCTTTCGGATGTTTTACAGGCATCAATGATTAATGCGTTTTTTTCCGGTCGGCGGTATTTCCAGCAGCGAATCGTAATATTCCAGCTTGGCTTGGGCGAGTTTGGCTTGAAGGCGGTCGACCGTGGTGTCGCTTTTTTCCAGAGCGTTTAAGCTCGCTCTTAATTCGTTTACCTGCTCGTCGGAAATTTCCAGAATTTTTCGATGTCTGTCGGCGTATTCGCAGAGTTCCCGGCGGCTCTTAATTTTTTCCTTAAAATTTCCCGTTTTATTAGCCTCTTCACATTTATTATGCAGGGCTAGGAATTCGGCGACGATTTTCTTTTTTGAAGCAGCCATAAAACAATCCTGATTCGTATTTCAGCAGCTATAATTTATCGCAATAGCTTAACTGCGGTTGCTTTTCGGTCAAATTTCTACGCAATTAATATAGTTCAAAATACACCCGCTATCAAGAAAATCGGCTGAACCTTTCGATTCAGCCGATTTTCCTGAATGATTCCCGATTATGTTTTTTATCTGCTAATCGAGACGAAGCCGCTTGCGGCGCTCTGCTCGCCCGATTCGGTCTGCTGGCGCGCGTGATACGACGAACGAGTCAAAGGCGACGATTCGACGTGCTTGAAGCCGAGCTCGAAGCCGACGCGCTTCCATTCGGCAAATTCCTCGGGCGTCACGTAGCGCTCGACCGGCAGGCGTCTTTCGTAGGGCTGCAAGTATTGCCCGATGGTCATAATGTCGCAGGAAACCGAGCGCAAATCTTTCATCAGCTCGACGACTTCTTCAAACGTTTCGCCGAGCCCGACCATAATTCCGCTTTTCGTTTTCATCGACGGCTGCTCGGTGTCGCGCCAGCGCGCCGAGCGTTCCAGCAGTTCCAGCGTCTGCGCGTATTTGGCGTCGGGGCGAACGCGGCGGTAAAGACGCGCAATCGTCTCCGTGTTGTGATTTAAAACGTCGGGACGCGCGTGCAAAACCGTATTCAAAGCGGCTTCGTCGCCGTTGAAATCGGGAATCAGAACCT
>JALZHR010000052.1 GCA_030860665.1 Acidobacteriota bacterium | reverse complement strand
GCATCAACTTGATGCCTCTTAGCCATTATAAATATTGGCTCAGCAGGTAAGACTCGAACTTACAATCCTTCGGTTAATAGTCAAAGGCTTCGTATAAAATACAGTTTCAAACAACATCAAATACTTTCAATTTATTGAGCTAACTGTTGCTATAGCAACAGTTAGCTCAATCAGCTATTATCACCTGTTATTATCCGGCATCAGGTATTATCAAAATAGTGTTAGGGAAATTTTTAGGGAAATCTATGGAAACTTTGGAAAAGCAGAAAAGAAAACGCTCCGCCCCAAGATACTAGGTGGAAAAGAGCGGTAGATTATACGCTCGGTATCAGTATAAAGACGATAATGGTAAGCCGCGCGAAAAATACGAACCGATAGCGGATAAACGCAAAGCGCGCAGCACGGTTGAGAAGATGCGGCACGAGCATGAAAATCATGGCGCAGAAGTCTTACAGTTCGACAAGATGACTTTTAGCGAACTCGCCGAAAAATACAAACACACAAAACTCGTCGAAGCTGTTTATGGCAACGGCGTAAAAGTCGCCGGAAGACGTTCAATATTGCCCGTGAGAACCGCTGTAAATGTTCTGACTGATTACTTCGGGCAAAAGCACGTCCGACCAGCGACATTGATACCTTCAAGACTGTTCGGCTAAACACTCCGGTCGTCATCGAAATCAACAAAAAAACCGAAATCGTCGGCGAAAAAATCGGCAGAAAGAAGTTTATCAGGACGAAAGAAAAAATTACGCGCCAGCGCCAGATTTCCAGCGTTAACCGAGAACTTGAAACTCTGCGGTCGATGCTCAATTTCGCTATCGAGAATGACTGGCTGATTAAGAATCCTTTCAAAAAAAAGAAAGGGATTATTTCAAAAGATTCTGAGAATGAGCGCGACCGCATTTTAACATTTGAAGAAGAGTTTCGATTGTTAAGTGTTTGCACGGATAAACGCGCGCATTTGAAACCCATTTTGATTTGCGGGCTTGATACCGGTATGCGGCGCGGCGAAATGTTCAAAATGCGATGGCGCGACGTGGATTTTCAGACCGGGGAAATTTACATTCCACAAACGAACACCAAAACCGATGAAGCGCGCAAAGTCGGAATGACTTCGAGGCTGAAAACTGAACTAGAAAGGCTGTGCCGCCAGCCAATGAAATTAGCGGAGCGACCACCCACCCCCGAAAGAGGGTATAGGGACAATAAACGAATCAGTCGCCTGAAAAATCCTATTAAATTTTTCGTAATTCCCTAAGACCTTTTCAAGATTGTCTGTGAGAATAGACATTGATAATGACATCGAATCAAACAATCTTCATCATCAGTCAATCGTCCCTGCAAGTATTGCTATTCCATAAGGTTAAAATACTTCACTTCGACGAGAAAAATCATCATTCCTGACACTAGCGGTCAGATTTGCCTAACGAACTTTTTCGAGTTCTTCGATGTCTTTACGGTATGTTTCAATAAGTTTGCGGCTGTATTCGGGCAGAGCCTTTTGAGCATCAGCTTTCAACAATGCGTCCAGCGCTCGCTGGTAATTTTCCTTTTCTCCGGCGAGATGTATTTGACGAATTTGCGGGTTGGTGGTTTTCGCAAGCTCTTTGTGAGCTAAACCGGCATGCCTGTAAGCAATCGCCGAATCACGTAAGACGGTTGTGTTAGCGGCATCGGTGGCGAGTTGCTTTTCATAAAGCTCTGCGCTTTTTTGAAATGCCGCTAGCGCGTTCGTAAAATCGCGTCCCTTCATTCGCGCTAAACCGATTCTGGTATAAAGCACGGTTACATCACGGTCATAACCTCGATTCAGGTGGTCTTTCTCCTGTAGCTCAAGCACAATCGCCATTGCTCGTTCCAGTAAGCCGATAGCTTCGAGGTGCTTTCCGAGATTGGAAGCGGAAACGCCGAGCCGGGAAAAAGTTTTCGACAAATTATGGCGCGCCTGCGCGTTGGCGGGGTCTGCGGCGATGATTTCTTCGATTGTCGTTCGAGCTTTTTCGCTCAGCCCGAACGCCCGCGCATCGTCAATTTGTTCATAAATGCTGCTCGCCGTATCGTAAACCTTCCAGAGTTCCAGTTTGAGATTCGTATCGTTCGGAAAACGAGTAGCGAGCGATTCAGCGATTGTCACGGCGCGCGCCATTTCCGTCTCGGCTTCCGACTGGCGAGATTCCCATGAAAGCGCAAGTCCTAGAGCCGCTAAACATTTGGCAAAAATTCGCTTAGTTTCCGTATCGTCAGGATTTGTCCGGCGCAGTTCTTCGATTTTTCCAGCCGCCTTCTGAAGCAGCGGAATGGCTTCGGCATCCCGGTTGAGGCTAGTGTAATTCGCCGCCACTTCGATTTGCGTTTCGAGAAACGCCCTTTGCAGTTCGAGCGAAGCCGGGTTTTCGGCAACCAGACGTTCGTAAATTTCCAGAGCTTCCTTGCCGTCCCTGAAACCGCCTTCAACGTCGCTTTGCGTCATTCTTCTGATGGCGAGAAGACGCAGATTATCCGCCAGCAGACGACGGTTTTCCGCATCATTCAGATTGATTTCCAATAAGCGCCGCCGGATGGCTTGCGCTTTTTCGAGACTCGCAATCGCGCCGCGAAAATCACTCAAACTCGGTTTGCGCGAATCGCCCTGCAGCACGCCGACTTTTTCGTAAGCCGCCGCCAGCTCCATCTGCAAAGACAAATCGTCGACTGATTCGACGGCGAGCGAATCGAGGTATTTCAGCGATTGCGCGACGAGCACCTGCCGCGCTTCGGTCGAGCCTTCGAGCCGTTCGATTTTAGGCGCGATGTCGTTTAAAAGCGAATTTGACAACCCGCGCACATCGGCAAATCTTTTTTCCGCCCGCACCTGATTTGCTTCGGCGCGGCGAGCCTGCCAGAGCGTTGCGATAACACCGCCGATTAAAGTCAAAAAAATCAAAAGAGAGGCGAAAACCGCGATGCGGTTGCGATTGATAAATTTCGTCGCGCGATAGGTAAAACTGTCTTTTTGCGCGCTGACGGGCAAGCCGTTTAAATACCTGTTTATGTCTTCGGCAAATTGCTGGACGGAAGCGAAACGACGCTGCGGCTCGATGCGCCGCGCCATCTCGATAATTGCCTCCAATTCGGTCTTTAATCTCGGATTTCTGGTCTTTGTGGACTGCGGTTTGGTCGGGTTCGACTTGAAAGCCGTGCCGCCCGCTGACACGGACACCGGCGGCATAAAGCTATTGCCGGTTGCGGCGGTCGATTCCGGTTCGACTAATTTAGACAGCAGGACGCCGAG
>JALZHR010000547.1 GCA_030860665.1 Acidobacteriota bacterium | reverse complement strand
AAACTAGAGAGCACAAAATAAATCAAGCAGGAATATTGCGAATGGCTTGCAACTGTAAGACGCGACTTCTATCACGCTCAGCTTGCTTTTCGCAAGTCTAAGCCTACATTGAACCTATTAAATCTCTATAACCATTCTTGAGTCGAAAGATAGCCGGCATGGGGGCGTTTTGCGTTCATTTGAATTTCGCAATAGCCGTGCCGGATAGATCGCTAGATCGCCCTGCCGGACGAAAGCGAAGCATACCAATAGTTAACTCAAAAGCGATCGCCATCGACTGCGCGCAAGCACAATAAAAATTTGGATTTAATCCTAAAATCAGGAAAAGGGGATTTCCCGCAAAGGCGCAAAGAACGCAAAGTTTTTTTTACGAATTTACCTGGTTAGTGATTATTCTCTGCAAATGCGGAAATCTATCCAGGCGCTCGCAAGCCTGTAAAACGATTTGCAGCATCGACTCGATGAACAGAATAAAGTGCGTCTTCTCGCGGAAAACCGATTGGTAGGAAAACGTGCCCGTAGCTTTCAGACAGCGCTGAATCGTCTGCAGATGAAATTCCTTCGCGAAATGGTCGGGGTCAATCGTTTCCAGACCGAGCTTTTCCCTTTCGCTCAGAAAGAAAAGGCGTTTTTCGCGCACCCACGAGCGCGGCGGCGGCTCAAAAACCCTGTCCATCAGCAGCGAAACCAAATCGTATGTGACCGAGCCGAGCCGCGCGTCCTGGTGGTCGATTATCCGCAGATGGTTCTGCCGGTCAATCATCAAATTCGCCGCGTGAAAATCGCGGTGACACAAAACGCTCGCCTTCGTTTCCAGCTCGCGGGCGATTTCCGTAAATTCGGCGCTCAACAATTGCTCGTCTTCATCGGAAAGCTTTTGTTTTCTGAAACTTTCAAAATAGTGAGTTTTAAAAAAGTTCAGCTCCCAGCCGAGCTTTTCCTCATCGAATTTCAGTTTCGACGCGATGGAATTTAATTCAAACGCTTTCGGCGTCGCCGCCTGAATGCGGGCGATTAATCGAATAGCTTCGCCGAGATAACTTTCGCGTGTCTCGTCGTCCGCTTTTTGCAGAACGTCGCGCAGAATCCGGTCGCCGAAATCTTCGAGAATGATAATGCCGGAAGCCTCGTCAAACGCGTAAATTTCGGCAACGGGCAGCCCGCTTTCCAGAAACAGCTTGGTGACGTCCAGATAATTGTGCTCGGCGGCGACGAAAGTTTCGCCGTAAATGCAGGCGATTGCAGGCTGGTTCTGCCACTCGATGCGAAAAAATTCACGCGTCGAAGCGTCGGGCGTCAGGACTTCGATGCGAAAATTTTCGGCGTCAGCCTGCGGCTGCCAATCGGAAAGATATTTTATGAGACGCTCGCGGGCGGTTGTTTGAAACATAAATTCGTCGGTCAGATGGTCAGTCTATCAATCAGTCAGTCAGCCGGTTGGTTGCGGAAAACGCTCATTGCCTGAGCGGAACGATATAATTTTCGCCCTGATGATAGCCTTTCAAAGCCTTTTCGGGAATCTCGGCGCAGTGTTCCAGCATTTCGGCGCGGACGATGGCGGCGTTTTCAAAGCTCTCGCCGCTTTTTATCCGCACGCCGTCGGCGATAATCGTGCGGTTTAAAGTCGCGCCGTCGGCGATTGAAACGTCGTCCCAGATTATCGAATTAAAAATATTTGCGGCGGGCGAGATTCGGCAGTTGTCGCCCTGAATGACGTTTTTGTTTTTCATCATCGCCAGGCTGATGTCCAGATAGCGGGGAATGGTCGAAAGCTCGAACCACTGAGCGTCGGTCACGTGCGCCGCGATTTTTTCGCCGTTTTTTATCGCCGGATTGTAAAACGAAGGAATAATATCGGAATAAACGCGGCGCGGAATATACTCAAAAACGCGCGGCTCGAGAATGTGAATTCCCGTAAACATCAAAGGATGTGGGATTTCGGATTTCGGATTTCGGATTTGCTCTTCGGTCAAAGGCTTTGGAAACTCGCCGAATTCTTTGACGAAACCGTTTTCGTCGACGACCACTTCGGTAAATCTCTCGCGTTTGGCGTTCGGTTTTAAAACCATCGTCGCCACCGCGCCCGCGCGGCGGTGCGTTTCGAGGGCGGCGGAGATGTCTATGTCGGTGATGATTTTTCCGTTGACGATTAAAAACGTTTCGTCTTCGAGCAGATGCCGCGCGTTGTCGAGCGCGCCCGATGTGCCGAGAATTTCCGGCGTTTCGATTGTGTAATGAATGTTGACGCCGAAGCGGCTGCCGTCGCCGAGCGCGTCTTTGACCGAGTCCGGCTGGTGATGAAGATTGACGACCACATCCCGGAAACCGTAACGGGCGACGTATTCGGCGACGTAGCCGACCAGCGGCTTTCCGAGAAAAGGTATCGCCGGTTTGGTGCGGTCGATGGTTAAAGGAAAAAGCCGCGTTCCGAAACCGGCGGCTAGAATCATCGCTTTCATAGCATTACTGTTGACGACAGGTCAAAATTTAAAATTACTTTTTTCTCGGCTTAAATGCAAATTTGCAGATTTTCGATTGTCGGCTAAAATCGAAAATCTATGTCCGATTCTCTGACGTCGAAAACCTACGCCATTTTTTCCAGACCGGCAAACCGGAAAATCGTTTCCGGGCTTCGAGCCGCGCAGAATGAGGTGATTGAATTCCCTTTCGCCGAAGCCGAAAAAATCGAATTAAGCCCGGCTGAAGAATCCCTGATTGAAAGGGTCGCCGAATTCGACTGGATAATATTTCCCGACGTTTACGCGGTCGAGTTTTTTCTGGAAGCGCTCGATGGGGTGAATCAGGAATTGTTCGAGCTTGATTTGCTGCGGATTCTGGCTGTCGGCGAAGCCGTCGCCGACAGGCTTCGCTTCGTACAGGTTCACGCCGACGTGATTCCTGCGCGGGCGGACGCGGAAAGCGTTTTTTCGGCTCTGCGCGATTATCTCTACGGCGAAGAGGAATTTAAAAACCTGCGGTTTCTGCTGCCGAAAGAGTCGTCCTCACGAACCGCTCTGACCGAAATGCTGCGACGAAACGAATCGGAAGCGGCGGAATTGAACGTTTACCGCCTGAAAACGGAAAACGCCGCCGGGTTGACCAAGCTGAAGGCGCTTTTAAAAGGCGGCGCGGTTGACGAGTTTGTTTTTACCGCGCCCGTCGAAGCTTCCGGTTTAACCGCTCTTTTCGGCGAAAAATTAAAGGAGCTGCTAGCCGGAACGAGCGTTTCGGCGACGGACGAAACGACCTTTCAGACTCTCCGCGAACACGAATTAAGACCGCTTTATTTCAAACAAAACTGAGTTTTATTTCAAAAAAAAGCGAAGTCTATTTCAAAAAAAAATTGAGGCTGAGAATTTCTCAGCCTCAATTAGCTTTAAGCAACTAAGCTGTGAAGGACGGCTTAGTGGCTGTTGTAGTTTGCCACCGGGTAGTCGCCCTGCTGTCCCCATTCAAAGGCGCGCAGCGAGTTGTTCGACGACTGTCTGATGTAGAAGAAGTTCTGCTGAACGTCAGCATTCGGTCTCCAGACGGCGATGTCGATTTTACCGTCGCCATCATAATCGCCCTGAACCGGGAAGTCGGTCGCCGACAAGCCCCACGGCTGCCCGTAGTGAATGACGGTCGTGCCGTTTGACGAGAGAACGCTCCACAGAATCTGACCACCGCTGCCGCGAGCCACCGCAAAGTCGTCTTTGCCGTCGCCGTCATAGTCGCCCGGCAGAATCAGGTCGCTGGAAGTTCCCCACTGAACCGTACGATTGGTGTTGGTGCTCGATTGTCTCAGGATGAACACGCCCTGTCCGCTGCCGTTGTTGCGCTGGACGCAGAAGTCGTTCTTGTTGTCGCCGTCGTAATCGCCGGGAGCCGGGAAATCGCCGTTCTGTCCGAATTGGACAAAGGTGATGCCGCCGTTCGCCGTCGCGCTGCCGCGATAATACCAGAAGCTCTGCTGTCCGGCTGACGCGCCGCCGCGATAAACTGCGAAATCGTCGATGTCGTCGCCGTCATAGTCGCCGACCACGGTCGGGTCGTCGCCCGTCGCGCCGAGTTCAGCCGCTCTCAGCGTGTTGTTCGAGCTGCGCAAGCTGTAGAAGAACGAGTTCGGAGCAGTCGTCGGACGATAAACGGTAATATCGGCTTTGTCGTCGCCGTCGAAATCGCCGGAGACGAAGAAGTCGGTCGAGATTCCCCACGGAGTTTGCGTGCTGGTCGTGCCGTTGTTGATGAACCACGTCACCTGACCGCCGCTGCCGCCGCCCGTGTTGCGAACCACGACGTAATCGGTTTTGTCGTCGCCGTTGTAATCGAGCGGAGCGTCCATCGCGTTCGGGTTAACTATCGTGCCGCCCGTATACGAGAACGTGTCAATGCCGATGAAGTTGGAGTTATCGCCGGTCGGACCGCCCATCGTGACGAAATAGCGGAAAGCGATGCGACCGCTCGCGCCGCCAGCCGGAAGTCCCGACAGGGTAATCGTGAATTCCGTCCAGGCTTGCGGATAGCCGCCGACTTCGAGATTCGGGTTGACGCTCAGCAGCAGCGTCGTGAAATCGCCGACTGCGGTCGAGCCGGAACCGACGTTGGTGCTCGCGCCGTTGGTTGATAAACGAACTTCGAGTCTGTCCGGGAACGGGCTGTCGGCGGTCGTGCGCGTCCAGAATTTAATCACGTCGCCATTCATAAACGTGCGATTCGGCGTCAGCAGCCAGTTGCTGATGGTGTTCGTGCCGGTCGTGTTATTGAAGTTAGCGCCGATGTAAGAGTTTGTAGGACCGGATTGAGCCGGGAAAACCGACGGGTTGCCCTGAAACCAGCCGGTCGAGCCGACCGGCGTGCTGTTATTTTGCATAAACCAGCCAGAAGCAGGTAGAGTGGTGATGTTATCGAAACCTTCGGTGATATTTTGCGCGTTTGCAATGTTGACAAAACCGAAGACAGCTAATGAAACTAGGGTCATCTTTAACACAAATGACCGCGCGGACTTAATCTGTTTAGTCCAGAACATAAGTAAACTTGCCTCCTCAAAATTTTAAGACGAATTGTTATCTTCAGCCGATTGAGAAACTTTCAGAAAAAACTCGCCAACAAACTGAAGTTCAATAATCAGAATAGGTGAGTGAAATTTACTGTTTTTTTTAATGATTGTCAAGGAAGTTTGACAAAAACGCCGGTAGATATTCGCTTTAATATATTTTTCCGACGAATTCGCGCTTTTTTTCGCCGGATTCGCTAAAGTAGAGTAATAAATGCAGGCTCGCGCTTCATTTTTAATTAAATAAAATGAGACTATTAAGTAATACTACTTTCTTGTTCAAACCAATCTGAAATTATGCGCGCAGGCGAAACGGCAAAGGTCATTTTATTATTTATAGACGGTCTCGGCATCGGCGACCGGGACGAAAAAAATCCGCTCGCGCAGGCGGAAAACATCGAGCCGCTGGCGCATTTTAAGAACACTTCGCCGGCGAAACAGGAAGCGGCAGCGGCGGCGGCGGTGATTTACGACGGCTTAATGATTCCGACCGACGCGCGGCTCGGCGTCGAAGGTCGCCCGCAGAGCGCTTCCGGGCAGACGACGATTTTAACCGGCGTCAACGCGCCGCTGCTGCTCGGCTATCACAAACAGGGTTTTCCGAATCAGGCGCTGCGCGACGTTATCGCCGAAAATTCGATTTTTCTGCGATTGAAAAATCTCGGCGTCGAGCCGAACGTTTTCGCCAATACCTACACGCCGCAGTTTTTTGAAACGACGCCGCGCTGGAAATCCGCCACGACCGTCGCCGTCGAAGCCGCTGGGCTTTCCTTTCGCCGACTGCCGGATTTGCTCGGACGCAAAGCGGTTTTTCACGATTTCACCAACGAAACGCTGCGCGAGCGCGGTTTTGACGTTCCCGTTTTTTCGCCCGCCGAAGCCGCCGCGATTATGGGCGAGCTGGCAAAAAATCATCGCTTCGTGCTTTACGAGCATTTTCTGACCGACAAAATCGGTCACGAACGGGATTTTGAAAGGGCGCGCGTTCTTTTGCCGAAGCTCGCCGAATTCGTCAGAGAAGTCGTGCGGCGCAGCGATTTGGAAAAAACGACCGTCATCTTGACAAGCGACCACGGCAACATTGAAGATTTGTCCGTTCGCCAGCATACTTTAAACGACGTGCCGACCATCGTCTGGGGCAGAAAAAATCGTGAAATCGCCGGTCGCATAAAATCGCTGGCTGACATTACGCCCGCGATTACCAGCCTTTTGAGCGAAAATTAAATTTATGAATGCTGCTGCTGCTGCTGTTGCTGCAAACGAAACGAAAAACGACCGCCGCGAAATTTTCGGCTGGTTGAGCTACGACTGGGCGAACTCGGTTTTTTTCACGACGGTCGTCGGCGTGCTGATTGGCGAGTATATCACGGCGCTGGCGCAGAAAGCGGTCGGCGAAAACGGCGTCGTGATAGCCCTCGGCGGCTACGATTTGGTGACGGCGAAATCGCTTTTTTCCTATTCGGTCGGGCTTTCGGTTTTCTTGCAGATTTTCTTTCTGCCCGTGATGGGCGCGATTGCCGATTACACGAATCTGAAAAAGACTTTTATGGCGTTTTTCTGCTATCTCGGAACGATTGCCTGCTGTCTTTTGTTTTTCGTCGAGGGAAATCTGTATCTGCTGGGCTGCGTTTTGTTTATCGTCTCGAATTTGAGCGCGGGTGCTTCGATGGTTTTTTACAATTCGTATCTGACCGACATCACGACCGAAGACCGCCGCGACAAGGTTTCGAGCTGGGGCTTTGCGGCGGGCTACATCAGCGGCGCGCTGGTTCTGTTTCTGAATCTGATTTTTCTGAAATATTCGGAATCGATGGGCGTTTCGACTGGCTTAGCCGTCAGGATTTGCCTTTTGACCGCCGGAATCTGGTGGGGCGGCTTCGCGCTGATTACCTTTTCGCTGCTCAAGAGGCGGCGACCGGCGCGCGTCGCTCCCGAAGGCAAAAACATCATCGCGGCTGGCTTCGGCGAATTGGGCGCGACTTTCCGCCAGCTTTTCAGGCTGAAACACACGCTGATGTTTCTCATCGCCTACCTGCTTTACAACGACGGAATTCAGACCGTGATTACAAGCTCTTCGATTTTTCTTTCGCAGGAGCTTTTTCGCGCGAAAGGCTTGGAAGTGGACAGCTCGGTGCTGATTATCGCTTTTTTAATCGCGCAGATTGTCGGCTTTTTCGGCGCGATGGCTTTCTGGCGGATTTCGCATTTTACGAGCGCGAAAACGGCGATAATCATCTCGCTCGTCATCTGGTCGGCAATCGTCATTTACGCCTACGGCTTTCTGGAAACCTTAACGCAGGCTTATATTATGAGCGGTCTTATCGGCTTCGTTCTCGGCGGTTCGCAGGCGCTCTCGCGCTCGCTTTTCTCGCAGATGATTCCCGCCGGGCGCGAGTCGGCTTTTTTCGGCATCTACGAGATTTCCGAGCGCGGCACATCCTGGATCGGTCCGGTCGTTTTCGGCTTCGTCGCGCAGATGACGAATTCGTATCGCCCGGCGATTCTCGCGCTGATAGTTTTTTTCGTCGTCGGAATGATAATCCTGTTTTTCACCGACACGACGCGCGCCATTCACGAAGCCGGGCAGCACACGCCCGAAGAAGCGGCGCAGGAAAGTGAGCGGTAAACAGAGAGCGGTGAGCAGTAAGCCGGAGAGTGCGGAGTATGCTGTTGCTGTCAGCAGAAGGCAACCAGCAGTTTTCGCTTCCTCTCAAGCTCTGACTAATATCTCTACTTACTGCTTACCGCTCACCGCTCACTGCTTACTTCTTTCTGCTCACTGCTTACTGCTCACCGCTCACTTCTTCTACTCCGCGTAAATCTTCAAAACTGCGATCTCCGGCGGCACGCCGAAGCGGACGGGCAGAATGCTCGTGCCGACGCCGGTCGTGACGAACATATCGACGCCGCGGTCGCGGACGTGACCGTGAGCGTATTTCTGACCGTAGCTGGAAGGAATCACCGGGCAGCCGATGACCGGCAGGCAGACTTGCCCGCCGTGCGTGTGACCGGCGAGAATCAGCCGAACGTCCGGCGAGATTGGCGCGTCGCCCGTGATGACGGGCAGAATGTCGGGGCTGTGCTCCAGCACGATTACGTCGCCCGCAGGCTCGACCTTTTCTAAATTCTCGCGCGCGTTGCGGGCAAAGACAGCCCAATCGACAATGTGCATATGGTCTAATAAGCCGAGAACGCGAAATTTCCGACCGTCTTTTTCCAGCGCGACGGCTTCGTTCTGCAAAACCGTGATGCCCGCTTTTTCCAGTTCAAGCTCAACGATGCGGTCGCTGAACCATTCGTCGTGATTGCCGAGAACGGCGAAAACGCCGAGCGAGGCGCGCAAGCCTCTGAGGTTTGCGGCGATGGTTTCGACCGGCATTTTCAGGTCTCGCTGGTCAACCGGTTTATTTTCCCGGCGCTGCGACACGTAATCGCCCAGAAGCACGATTAAGTCGGCGTTCTGCGCGTTTGCCAGTTCGACGACGCGGCGGATTTTCGCTTCGTCAACGTAGTGCGAGCCGCCGTGAATGTCGGAAATCGCGACGATTTTCAAACCGTTTAGAGCCGGATTCCAGTTTTTGATTTTTAGCTCGTATTCGTTGACGACGAGGCGATTCGGCTCGATGAAATAACCGTAGCCGAGACAGACTACAGCCGCGACTATTAATAATGTCAAGCCCCAAACGATTTTGTTTTTCCCGATTTTCATTCGCTCTTTGAATTGATTTGCAGCACGGCGATTTCCGGCGGCACGCCGAAACGAATCGGCGGTCCGGTGCAGCCGACGCCCGAGGTGACGAAAACGTGCTTGCCGTCAACGACGGCTTCGCCCTTCATAAACCGGCGGTCGTTGACGAAGGCGACCGGACCGTAAAGCGGAAAGCTGACCTGACCGCCGTGCGAATGCCCGGCGAGCAGCAGGCTGATTTCGGCGGGCGATTGCAGAAGCGAATCGGGGTTGTGCGTGATGGCGATGATGTTTTTTTTAGGCTCGATTTGCCGCATCGCTTCCGAGACTTCGACGCGGCGTCTTTTCCAGAAATCCTCGATGCCGAGCAGCCAGATTTTTTCGCCGTTCGCCGCATCGAACGAAACCGCCTCGTTTTCGAGAAACTTTATCCCGGCTTTCTCGAACTCCGTCCTGACTTTTTGCTCGTTATACCACCAGTCGTGATTGCCGATAACGGCGTAAACGCCGTAACGCGCCTGAAATCCTTTCAGATTTTCGCCAATCGTTTCGACCGGCATCCGCAAATTTTTATGGTCGCGGAATCTTTCGGAAATATAATCGCCCAGCAGCACAATCAAATCCGGGTTCTGCGCGTTGGCTGTCGCCACCAGCTCGCGCAGGCGTTCTTCGGTGACGTAGTTCGAGCCGCCGTGGATGTCGGAGATGGCGACGATTTTAAAGCCGTTCAGATTCGCGCTCCAATGCGGAACTGAAAGCACGTTTTCGTTGACGACAAGGCGTCGCGGCTCGATAAAATAAGCGTAACCGCCGATTAAAAGAAGCGCGAGAAAACCGAGCAGGAAGATAACCGAAATTCTTTTAAGCCATTTTTTCATAATATATTTTTTCTGCGCGTTCAGCTTTTCGGAAAATATTCGTTCCAGCGGCGGTCGACCAACTGTCTTATATCGTCGCGCGTTTCGACTTCCGCCGGATACCACGGCTTCATCCGCGCGTCGATGATAACCGGCGCGGCGTAGGCGAGATGATTGTGTTTTATCTCGACGCCGCGCGCATAAACGTCGGTCGCCGGGTTAAAGCGTGTCCACGTCGCCCACAGGAATTGGTCGGTCGAATCGGCGTATTCGATTTTGTCGTGCAGCACGACGATTTGAAACTCGTTGAAATTGTTGATTTTGGCGATTCTTTCCGGCAGCGTTTTGTCTTTTTCGTATTCGGTCGCTTCCAGCACCAGGCAGCCGCCGCAGAAAATTTTCGCCCGTTTGATTCCGAGCGGCAGCGCGCCGGAAAACTCGCGCTTCAATTCCCTTTTCGCCTCGCCCGTGCCGACCATCATCGCCTTCGAGCCGTGATTTATTTTTCCCGAAGCGTAATCCAGCGTGTCGAACGAGGTGTTCGAGAAAATAAAGAAATCCGTCGCCCAATCGACGCGGGCGAGAATATGCTCGAAAAGCTGTTTAAAGTTTCGCAAATCCTGCGGCGTGTCGGTCAGAAGCAGAAATTTAGTGAGCGAAAGCTGACCTTCGCCTAAGATTCTGAAGCCCGCGCCGAGCGCCTCGCGCGCGTATCTTTCCTTAACGACCGCCGCCGCCAGCGAGTGAAAGCCGGTTTCGCCATAGCTCCACAAATCTTTCACGGCGGGCATCACCAGCGGAAACAGCGGCGAAAGCAGTTCCTGCAAATAATCTCCGATAAAAAAATCTTCCTGTCGCGGCTTGCCGACGACGGTCGCCGGATAAATCGCGTCCTTGCGGTGAAAAACGGTTTGCGCCTCGAAAACCGGGTAATCGTGCGTCAGCGAATAATAGCCGTAATGATCGCCGAAAGGTCCTTCCGGCTTGCGCTCGAAAGGCGCGACCTGTCCGCAGATGGCGAATTCGGCTTCGGCAATCAGGCGATGCGGGTGATTTTTCAAAGGGCTTTCGACGGTTTTTATTTTATTTCCCGCCAGCAAGGATGCGAGCATCAATTCGGGAACGTCTTCCGGCAGAGGCGCAATCGCGGCGAGAATCATCGCCGGCGCGCCGCCCAGAAAAATCGTCACCGGCAAAGGCTGATTCAACCGTTCCGCCTCGTGATAATGAAAGCCGCCGCCCTTGTGAATCTGCCAGTGAATGCCGGTCGTCCGCGCGTCGTAACGCTGGATGCGATACATTCCGAGATTGTGCTTTCCCGAAACCGGGCTTTCCGTATAGACGAGCGGCAGCGTGACGAAATGCCCGCCGTCTTCGTGCCAGAGCTGCAAAAGCGGCAGTTTATTCAAATCCGCCGGTTCGTCCGCCGCTTCGAGAACGGGAGCGCGCCGGACTTTTTTCGTGCCGAGCTTGAGGGCGTCGAAAGCCATCGAGCGATGCGCCCAAAGCTCTCGCGGCTTGGGCGGCAGGATTTTATCGACCAGCTCGACCGCCGTTTTGACAAATTCCTGCGGTTTTCGGGTAAAGGCAAGCTCGATGCGCTTGTTCGTGCCGAAAAGATTGGTGACGACCGGATACGGCGAGCCTTTGACGCGTTTGAAAAACAGGGCTTTTCCCTGCCCGGCAATCACGCGGCGGTGAATTTCGGCGATTTCCAGATACGGGTCGACTTCCGCCGCGATTTCGATTAAGTCGTTTTCCTTGCGCAGCGTTTCGAGAAAAGAGCGCAGATTCGTGTGCATAAATCTATTGAAACAGAGGCTTTTTTAAATGACAACCTTATCGAAAATAAAAACCGCAGACAAGTTTGTCGAATAAAACTTATCTGCGGTCAATTTCGGCGCTGATTTCAAAGCTCGGAAAACGCCTTTGTCCCTGATTTCGATTTACGAACCGGCTTTGACCGTTTCGCCGCCGCTTCTGCGTAGATTCTCGTTGCTCAAATCCAGCTCGTCGGCTTTGACGACTTCGATTTTCAGAGCCGGAAAACGCTTTGCCAAATCGTCCCTGAAAATTTTGTAATCGCCGACGATAATCAGGTCGCCGCCGGTCAGGTTTGCGCCCGCAAAATCGCGGATTTGTTTATCGGTGACCGCCTGCACGTCGTTCATATAAGCGTTCAGCGCGCTCGGCGACAAGCCGAAGCTGTACAATTCGCCGATTTGCGCCGCCAGCCCGGCGGTCGTTTCCAGATTGCGCCCGAAATTGCCCGTCAGGACGGATTTGCGCGGCGTCAGTTCCGCCGCGTCAATCGAGCCTTCGGTCAATCTTTTGATTTCCGCCAGCACCAGCTCGGCGACAATCGCCGCCGATTCGTTTTTCGTCTGCGTTCGCGCGCCGAAATTGGCTTTATCGCTGCGCCACGCGAAGCTGCTGCCCGCGCCGTAGCTCAAGCCGCGCCTGATGCGGATTTCCTGATTCAGCCGCGACGAATAGCCGCCGCCGAGCACCGAATTTAAAACCGACGCCGGATAATAGACCGTATTATTCGAGCGAGGCGCGCCGGAAACATTTTTCGTGTAGTTGACCGCCGCCTGACCCGAGTTCGGCAAATCGACGACGAGGATTCTTCTGACCGGCGGCGTCTCGCTTCCCGGGTGGTTGCTTGAGCTGCCGCCGCCGCCGATACCTTTGGTTTTATTTTCCCATTTGCCGAAGTATTTCCGGGCGAGCGATTCCGCCTGAGCCGCCGTAATATCGCCGGCAAAAATCAAAACGGCTGAACCCGCGTCGAAAGCTTCGGCGTGAAAAGCCGTTACGTCTTCGCGCGAAATCGCCTTCAGGCTGGCGGGCGTTCCGCCGGACGGGTGCTCGCCGAAGCTGTAGCGG